>JBCBYZ010000012.1:0-39344 GCA_039815595.1 Pseudomonadota bacterium
CCTTTAACCCTAATGACTTATCAAAATAAACTGCGCCCTTGGTGCATTGTGCAGCAGCTACCTGAGATGAAGCGCGTCATTATTGACCGGTTTCGGCATCTTGATAATGACGAAGCCTAACACAGCACATTGCAGTGGCTGTTGAAGCGCTAGCAAAAAGACTGTGCAAGCAGTCCCAAGCGTGCAAGACTTCGCCGCAGTTTGGCGCTTTTTATGTGCCCCGCGATCAGGTCCTCCGGGTGCTGTTGAAGCAGGGTACAACAATCGTCAACACCACCACGGGGTTGCCACACTCGGCATGAAAACCCCGAAAGACAGCAACAACAAGCCGGAAACCGGCTTCAGGGAGCTTTCAAAAGGATAGCACGCATGAAAAAAATCATTCTTGGCTTGGCAGCCGCCGTTTTTGCCGGCGCCACCAGCCTGGCGGTCACAACGGGCGCGCTCGCAGACGGTCACTCAAATGTGAAACCTGCTCTCGTCTATGACCTGGGCGGCAAGAACGACAAGTCCTTCAACGAGTCCGCGTTTACCGGCGCTGAGCGTTTCAAAACCGAGACCGGGATCGAATACAAGGATTTCGAAATCCAGAACGACGCGCAGCGTGAACAGGCGATGCGCCGTTTCGCACGCGACGGTCACAACCCCGTCGTGGCCATCGGTTTTTCCCACGCAGCCGCCATGGAAAAAGTGTCTCAGGAGTTTCCCGACACGAAGTTCGCCATTGTGGACATGGTGGTCAATCAGCCCAACGTACGCTCCATTTTGTTCACCGAGCACGAGGGCTCTTACCTTGTGGGTGTGATGGCCGCGAAGGCCTCGAAATCCGGCAAAGTGGGTTTCGTGGGCGGCATGGACATTCCGCTGATCCGTAAATTCGCTTGCGGTTACGTGCAGGGCGTGAAGTCCGTGAATGCTGACTACGAAGTGTTCCAGAACATGACCGGTACCACCGGCGCTGCATGGAACGATCCTGTGAAAGGCGGCGAACTGGCCAAATCTCAGATCGAGCGCGGTGCGGACGTTGTCTACCACGCTGCTGGCGGCACCGGCATCGGCGTGTTGCAGGCGGCTGCTGACGCGGGCGCACTGGGCATCGGCGTTGATTCAAACCAAAACGGCATGCACCCGGGCAAGGTGCTTACCTCCATGCTCAAGCGCGTGGACAACGCCGTCTACAACGCCTTCATGGACGTGAAAGACGACAAATGGAGCACCGGTTTCAACGTGTTGAACCTGAAAGCCGGCGGTGTGGGCTACGCCATGGACGACAACAACAAGTCTCTTGTTGATGCGGACATGAAAGCTGCCGTGGAGGCCGCTGAGGCAGCCATCACATCGGAAGCGGTGAAAGTGCATGACTACATGAGCGATAGCGCCTGCCCTGTCCAATAAGACGTAGACAGTCTGCGACATTGAAACAGGCCGTTTCGGGAAACCGGAGCGGCCTTTTTCTTTGCGCTAACCGACGTGAAGCTGTTTAAGCAGCCTGCCAATACAGACAGTCTTGGCGCGGCGTAGGTCGCGCCGCTTTTCCGGATCAAGCCGCTATGGAAATCCAACCCGTCCCCAGTTTTCCTGACATTGAGGCCACGCAGACAACCAAGAACCCGACCTTGGGAGAGTTACCGGACTGGTTTTATCTGTTGCGGGAAATCTACGACATGTACCGTGCGCTTTCATCCGGGGGCAGCTCTAAAATCCGCAGCCATCAGCGGGGCGTGCGCGCCAACATTTCACGGGTCATGAAGAGCAATGCGCCTGTGGTTTTGGCGGAGACAGCAGAGCTGCCCGTGACCGCACATTTTCAGCGGGCGCTCGATCAAGGCCGAAAGGAACGGCAGGCCAGCGTCATTCGTGCTGTGGACGCGGTGCGCTCGGGGCTGGCGTGGCGGTACGGCTATGACAAAGTGCCTCGGGGACTGAAAAACAAATATGCCTACAGCGAGATTTGCGGCCCCACCGGACCGGTTCTTTCCCCAGATTTGATCCTCGGCTTGGTATTGTTTGCGCCCGGCTGCACCTATCCCGCCCATGCCCATAAAGGCATTACGGAAAGCTATATTTGCTTGTCTGGCGCGGTGTCTGAAAACCATCAGGGCGTCTATGCGCCGGGTTCGATGATTTTCAACCCGCCGGAACAGTTGCACCGCATCACCGTATCCGATCGCGAACCGGCATTGATGGCCTATGCATGGCAGGGCAATCGTGATGATCTGGCCAATCAGAAAATGGTGTTTAGCCGCTCCCGCGGGAGCAGCACTCGGTGATGGGGCACAGAAGGAAGGAAAAAGGAGGCTGATCATGATCGAGTATTTCTATTCGGCGCATTCCGCCTTCGCCTATATCGGCTCCAAAAGAGTGCAGACGTTGGCCAAGACCCATGGTCTGCCGCTGCGCCACCGTCTCATCCACCTCAGCCCGGTGATGGAAGCCAGCGGTTCTATGCCCTTTGCCAAGCGGACGAAAGCTCACAAGGAATACTTCTTCGAGACCGAAGTGAACCGTTGGGCAGCCCATCGCAACGTGCCGGTCGTCGACTTCCGACCGACGCATCACGACGCCGATTACACGCTTGCCGGATGCCTGATCCTTGCGGCTCAAGAGGCCGGTTTGGATGCGGACCGTCTTTCGCACGGGATTTTGGAAATTCATTGGCGCGATGATGCCGATTTGAGCGATGAGACTGTGCTGGTCAATCTTGTCATATCGCAAGGGTTGGACGCCAAGCGATTGCTGAACGAAGCCCGTTCAAAGCCAATCCAACACCTCTATGAGGCCAACACGCGCGAGGCAATTGAGCGGTCGGTGTTTGGCTCCCCCACTTATTTTGTGAACGGCGAGATGTTTTACGGCCAAGACCGTCTTGAGCTGATGGACGGTTTGCTCAGGTCGCCACCAAAATAAGCAAGATCGCGCAGGCGATCAGCAGTGTCCCGATGACTTCATAGCGCGAGATGGCCTCGCGAAAAACGAAGACCGTTGCAGCGTAAGTGAACAGCAATTCCACCTGACCCAACGCCCGAACGTAGGCCGCGTTTTGTAAGGTAAACGCGGTAAACCAGCAGGCTGATGTGAGCATGCCGACCAGCCCGATGGGCGCTGCATGGCGCCATTCGCGCACCACACTGACCAATTGCGGACGGTCCATCAAAACGAACCAAGCCCCCATTATCAGTGTCTGCAAGACAAGCGCCACCACCAACGCGTAGGCTGCCGCCATCACAAAATCAGGCCCGTCCAACGCCAGCGCCGCACCTCGAAAAAACACGGAAGACGCCCCAAGCAGAGCAGCGCATAAAAGGCCAATCCATGTTGCTTTTTCGCGCAGGCCCCGCAGCAGGGCGCCGGGGCTCATCTTGGTTTCCTGCAGGGACAAAAGCACGATGCCGACGGAGCTTAAGGTGATGGCAAACACTGCCAGCGCGGAAATCGTATCCCTCAGCAGGACCGCCCCCAGCAAAGCGACCAAGATCACTTCCATCTTGGAAAAAGTGGTGCCGACCGCGAAGCTGCGGAACGAAAACATCCACAGCAGCACGACCGTAAACAGGATTTGAGAGACCCCGCCCAAAAGGCAATAGATCAGAAAAGAGCGGTTAGGCTCGGGCAGGTCATAGCCAACGCCCCAATACAGAACCGAAAGATAAATCAGAGCGAACGGCCAAGCGTAGAAAAACCGGGCATAAGCGGCTCCCGCAGTTGAGAGACGGCCTTTGATCGCCTTTTGCAAGACCGAACGCAGGTTCTGCAAAAACGCAGCCGCAATCGTCACGGGTATCCAAAGCAAAGCCATGCGCCCGTGTGGGGGCTTGCGCAAGGTCGGTCAAGCGCGGAGCGCCAGTTGAGGTCTTGGGAGTGAGGTTGTTTCAGCGCACCTTTTTCAAATAGCTGTTGTTGGCGATCGAAGAAAAACAGTTTGGTCTGTTCCGCAAGGTTACAGATGTCTGTTTGGAACCGGTCGTATTGAGAAAATCGCCTTGCGGCGTCAGCAAACCGACTTTGCGGACCTCAATTTCAAGCGCAGCCTGCGAACGAAATTCTGTTTCTCAAATTTGCTTTTGTGGAAGCGGTCTACTCTCCGCCTTCGATTGCCCGCAAAAACGGTTTGCCGCGTTCGTCATCGCTTGCGTCCGGTTTGCCGCCTTCAACATCTTTACTTACAGCAACCGCTTCCACCGCAGTGCTGCCGAATTCCATCGCCTCGATGCGTTGGCCGTGGCGGGAGAGTTTTTCGGTAGAGATCAAGATTTGATCCACGTCCTTTGCGGTCATTCCAAAATGGCTTTGCAGTTTGCGAACCCGCTCGTCCAGCAGGCGTAGGTCGTTGGCGAATTTGCCCACTTCCGCCTGAATCAAATGGGCCTGCTCCCGCATACGGGCGTCCTTCAGCAAGGCTTGGATCACCTGAACGGACAGCAGCAAAAGCGAAGGTGAGACGATGACAATCCGCGCCTTGTGCGCCCGCTGCACGATGGCACCGAAACGCTCGTGAATGTCGGCGAAAATCGATTCCGACGGGACAAAAAGAAACGCGGTTTCCTGCGTTTCTCCGGCAATGAGATACTTTTCAGAGATCGCCTTGATGTGGACTTCCATGTCGTTGCGGAACTGTTTGGCAGCCGTCTTTTTGATCGCCTCATCCGTCGCCTCATGAAAAGTGCTCCAGGCTTCCAATGGAAACTTGGCGTCTATCACCAGAGACGGTGCATCGTTGGGCATTTTGATCGTGCAGTCGGGGCGGTTGCCATTGCTGAGCGTGGTTTGGAAATCAAACGTGCCGAGAGGCAGGCCGTCCTGCACAATGGCCTCCATGCGGCTTTGGCCAAAGGCACCGCGCGCTTGCTTGTTGTTGAGGATGTTTTGCAGATCGACCACGTTTGCCGCCAACGATGTGATGTTGCCCTGAGCCGTGTCGATGACCGCCAGACGCTCCTGCAATTTGCCCAAACTCTCCTGCGTGTTCTTGGTGGTCTCCGCCAGAGACTGGGACACGCGCCCTGTCACATTGGCCAAACGTTCATCCATCTGCCGCGACAGGGCGGCCTGCGCGGTGCCGGAAGCTTCCTGCATGGCGGCCATGCGACCGGCCAATTCGTTTTGGGTTTGCATCATCTCCATCAACTGCATTTCCGCCATGTGCGCGCGCTGGCGTTCTGCCTGACGGAGGGCTTCATCTTCGCGAAACTTACGAACCTGACCCCGCCACAAAGAAATGAGCGCGATGAACGCCACCAAGGCCAAAACAGAAACAAAGAGGAGCAAAACATCGAGGCGGGATAGGGCGGTCTCACCGATCGTCAGCAGGGTTTTGTGCAATTCAAGCTTTTCCATTCCGTAACGGTATACGATTCGTGTATGGACCAAAACAAGAACAATTTGCCAGCACCAGAACCCTCGTGTTGACCAATGAGGGCGTGCTGACTATCTCACGATCATGGCTCTTCTCCCCCTTATTCACCTTCCCGATCCCGTGTTGCGACGCGTTTCAAAACCCGTCGAGCGGGTGGATGACGACCTGCGCACATTCCTGGATTGCATGCTGGACACGATGTACGACGCGCCCGGAATTGGCCTGGCCGCTGTGCAAGTCGGGGAACCCATCCGCGTTTTCACCGTGGACTGCGCCAAGCGTTCTGACGACGAAGCAGAAGCCGCCGATGGCACGGCGCAACGCGGCGAAACCGAGGAGGAAGATCGCTCGCCGATCTTTTTGATCAATCCGGAAATTGTCGCCTTTTCCGATGACCGCGCAATTTACGAAGAGGGGTGTTTGTCCATTCCAGACTACTATGCAGACGTGGAGCGACCCGCCGCCTGCACGGTGAAATATCTGGACCGCGACGGGAAAGAGCAGATGTTGGAGGCTGACGGGCTGTTATCCGTATGCATCCAGCATGAGATGGATCATCTCGACGGCAGACTGTTCATCGATCATTTGTCCAAGCTCAAGCGCGAAATGGTCGTGCGCAAGTTCACCAAGATCGCCAAGCAAAACGGCACGCAGTTTATTGGGTGACTTGCAACACATGCCGTCCGCCAATCCAACCCCCCTCCGCATCGTCTTGATGGGTACGCCGGATTTTTCTGTGCCGGTTTTGCGGGCGCTGCACGCTGCAGGGCATGAAATTGTGTGCGTGTATTCGCAGCCGCCACGGCCTTCAGGGCGACGGGGGTTGGAGCTCAGGCCTTCCCCGGTTCACGCGGCTGCCGAGGAACTGGGGATAGAGGTGCGCACCCCCACACGTCTTAAATCGGCGGAAGAGCAGGATGCTTTTGCAGCGCTAAATCCGGACGTTGCGGTTGTTGTGGCCTATGGACTTTTGCTCCCCAAAGCCGTGCTCGATGCGCCCCGGCATGGCTGTTACAACGGACATGCCTCTTTGCTGCCGCGATGGCGGGGGGCTGCGCCGATACAACGGGCCATCATGGCGGGGGATGATGAGACCGGCATGATGATCATGAAAATGGATGTGGGGCTGGACACCGGGCCGGTGGCTCTGACAGCCCGCACACCGATTGATGACACCACCACGGCTGGCGCGTTGCACGACACCCTGAGCGAGATGGGCGCAGATCTGATGGTGGAAGCCATGGCACTGCTGACGGCGGGCAATCTGCAACTGACGCCCCAAAGTGAAGAGGGCGTCACCTACGCCCACAAGATCGAAAAGGCCGAAGCCCGGATTGACTGGTCGCAACCAGCATCCAAGGTGCAGCAAACCATCATGGGGCTTTCGCCTTTTCCCGGAGCCTGGTGCGACCTGCCATTGGGCGGGAAAACGGTACGAACCAAAGTCTTGTCCGCAAAGGTGGCCGAAGCTTCGGGACCGGCAGGTGAGGTTCTGGATGATCGTCTCACCATAGCCTGCCACGAAGGGTCAGTTGTACCAACACTGCTGCAAAAGGCGGGCGCAAAACCTATGGCGCTGGATGCGTTCCTGGCAGGCAATGCCGTACCCGCCGGCACCCTTCTTACCTCCGCATGACGTCACGCTATCGGTTTTTGATTGAGTACGACGGCTCCCCCTATAAGGGCTGGCAAAGGCAGGACGATGCCCCTTCCATCCAAGGCGCACTGGAAAAAGCGCTGGATAAACTCGGCGAGAACGATCCGATTGTTCAGGGCGCAGGGCGGACCGACGCGGGTGTCCACGCGCTTGGCCAAGTCGCCCATTCGGACCTTGAGCGGCCTTGGGTCCCCTTTCGGTTGATGGAAGCCATGAACGCCCATTTGCGGCAGGCGGGTGATCCCATCGCGATCAACGCCTGTGATGTGGTCGATGACAGTTTTCACGCCCGGTTCAGTGCTATCGAAAGACGCTATCTGTATCGCATCATATCGCGCCGGGCACCGCTGACGGTTGAGAAGGGCCGTGCTTGGAACGTGAAAGCGCAACTTGATGTCGAAGCCATGCATGAGGCGGCTCAAGTGCTCGTTGGGGAGCATGATTTTACGACGTTCCGTTCGGCGGAATGTCAGGCGCAATCACCAGTGAAAACACTGACCGCTTTAGATGTGCGAACCGTGTCTGCATTCGGTGTGGACATTATCGAGATCACGACACGGGCACGGTCGTTTCTGCACAGTCAGGTGCGCTCCTTTGCCGGTGCGCTTAAGGCCGTTGGGGAAGGCAGGTGGTCGACGGTAGACATGAAAGAAGCACTGGAAGCGCGAGACCGCACCGCCTGCGCACCCGTTGCACCACCGCACGGACTTTACCTGGTTGCCGTGGGCTATGATGAAGCCGACCAAAACGCGAGTGCATGAAACGCAACCCTCTTTGACGGACTGACGCAGTTGGGGCATCGTTTGTACCACGACTTGCGCAGGACTAACCTTAGCTCCAGCGCTCTGCGGCACACATGATTACCTGAAAGAGAGCGATGGCTCGGGCGTTTTTGATTGTCTTGGATTCCGTTGGTATTGGGGGCGCGCCGGATGCGGAAGCTTTTGGTGATGTTGGGGCCAACACACTTGGTCACATCGCAGCAGCATGCCAATCCGGTGACGGTGACCGGGATGGACTGCGCAGCGGGCCGCTCATGCTGCCCAATTTGGAGCGTTTAGGACTGGGCTATGCCGCCCGCGCCGCCTGCGGTTCCCTACCAGCCGGGTTTTCGTTTAACGGTGATGCGCTGGGCGGATGGGCCTGTGCGGCAGAAACCTCCTCCGGTAAAGACACGCCTTCCGGTCATTGGGAAATTGCCGGCGTGCCGGTGCTGTTTGATTGGACCACATTTCCGGAGACGGAACCCACGTTCCCCGCAGCCCTCACCAACGCAATGATCGACCAAGGGGACATTCCCGGTATTTTGGGCAACCGCCACGCATCGGGAACCGAGATCATCGATGCGCTGGGCGTGGAGCACATCACGTCCGGCAAGCCAATCGTCTACACGTCAGCCGACTCAGTTGTGCAGATCGCGGCCCATGAGGAGTTCTTCGGACTCGAACGGCTTTATAAGCTTTGCGCGCTGACACGCCGTCTGGTTGATCCGATGAATGTTGGGCGTGTGATCGCGCGACCGTTTGTTGGCAAGGCCGTAGGTCAGTTTGAACGCACGGGAAACCGGCGGGACTATTCGGTTCCACCGCCAGAGCCCACCCTGCTTGACCGCGTCGAAGATGATGGACGGTCCGTGTTTGCAGTGGGCAAAATCAGTGACATTTTCGCCCATCGCGGCATCACCGACGTGCGCAAAGCAAACGGCAACGAAGCGATGTTTGAGGCCACATTGCAAGCGATGCAGGACGCGGCGGATGGTGACCTGGTGTTTGCAAACTTCGTGGATTTTGACCAACTCTACGGCCACCGGCGAGACGTGCCGGGCTATGCTGCCTGCCTAGAGCATTTTGACGGGCGTTTACCCGAACTGATCGAGCCATTGCGCGATGGCGATATGCTGGTGCTGACCGCAGACCATGGCAATGATCCCACGTGGCACGGCACGGACCACACTCGCGAACAAGTGCCCGTCTTGATAGTCGGAACGGGATTGCCCGCGGGCGACCTTGGACAACGGACCAGTTTTGCCGACATTGGCAAGACCATCGCCGCCCATCTGGACATCAGTCCCGGCCCGCACGGAAAGAGCATGTTATGAGCGATCTATTTCGGTTTACCGCCCCGACGGATGGCCGTCTGACCCCGGACATGAAGAGCGCTTATGCTGACGCCGGTGTTCTGGTGCTGGAAGACTATTTGACCAAGGATGAGACTGCCAGAATGCGGGATGCGACAGCGGCACTGGTTGAAGAGTTCGATCCAGAAACTGTCCGCACGGTCTTCAGCACCGACGATCAAAAACACGCGGCGGACACCTATTTCCGGGAATCAGGTGACAAAGTCCGGTACTTTTTTGAGGCTGGAGCGTTGGACGAGACAGGCAGCCTGGTGCGGGACAAGACCCGCGCGCTCAACAAGATTGGCCACGCGCTGCACGATCTTGATCCGGATTTTGCCGCCCTGTCGCGATTGGAAAAACTGGAACGGACGGTCCGCGATTGTGGGTTGAGCGATCCCGGCCTTATCCAATCCATGGTGATTTTCAAACAGCCCCATATTGGTGGTGAGGTTGGCATGCATCAGGATTCAACCTTCCTGCACACTGAGCCGCTGTCTTGCACCGGATTTTGGTTTGCGCTGGAAGACGCCACACAGGACAACGGATGCCTGTTCGGTTTGCCGGGCTTGAAGGACAGAACGCTGGCGCAACGGTTTCACTATGACGGGGATGATCTGACCATGAGCCCGGTCGCGCCGACCCCAATGCCTATGGAAGACGCCGTGGCGCTGGAAGCCCCGGAAGGAACGCTTGTGGTTCTACACGGGCTTTTTCCCCACGCCTCCCATCCCAATCTTTCCAACAAATCGCGCCAAGCTTATGCGCTGCACATGATTGACCGAGCGACGGCTTGGTCAAAAGACAATTGGCTTAAACGCGCCATGCCGATCACCGGCTTTGAAACGCGACCCTCCGCCTAAGCCTCAATGTCTGTTGCGCACCTTCCAAAGGCCGAGTTGCCCAAGGCCGAGTTACATTGTCATCTGGAAGGGGCGGCAGATCCCGGGCTCGTGCAGCGCTTGGCACGGAGCTACAACATGGATGTGTCGAACATCATCCAAGATGGGGCCTATGTCTGGCAGGATTTTACGTCTTTTCTGAAAGCCTATGACGAGGCCTCCTGCGTTTTTCGGGAACCGAAAGACTACCGATTGTTGGCCTATGATACGTTCTCACGATTGGCGGAACAGAACGCGCTTTATGGTGAAGTGTTTGCCTCGCCCGACCACGCTTCGCGCATGGGGCTAAGCTATGAGGGCCTGATCGAAGCAATCGTGGATGGGATTGGCGACGCAAACCGGGAGCATGGGATTGAAGGACGCATCATTGTCACCTGTATTCGTCATTTGGGACCGGAGCGGGCAGAGCGCGTTGCTGAAAAGGTAGCGGCCAACCCGCACCCTATGGTGACCGGATGGGGCATGGCGGGTGATGAACGCATGTTTGCGGCGGAAGATTTTGCAGAGGCTTTTGGCATAGCCGGTGACGCAGGCTTAGGACTGACCGCCCATGCGGGGGAGTTTGCAGGGCCACAAAGCATACGAGACACGCTGGATCATCTGATGGTGTCACGGATCGGGCACGGTGTTCGCACCATCGAAGACACTGATCTGGTGGAGCGTCTGTCGGATGAAGACATGGTGCTGGAAACCTGCCCAGCGTCCAACATTGCTCTGGGCGTTTACAAGGATGCCAACGCGCATCCCCTGCCCGCTCTTGCAGAGGCCGGTCTGCGGCTGACGCTGAATTCTGATGATCCCCCGTTTTTCCACACCTCATTGGAAAACGAATATGCCCTGGCAGCGTCCATGGGTTTGGATGAAGAAGCCCTGCTGGACTGCACCCGCACGGCGCTGGAAGCCGCATTTGTGGATGAAACCACCCGTTCGAAACTGTTGCGAAGACTGGACTTTGAAGCCTAATCGGCGGATCAAAAGAACCGTTAATTGTGATGCCAAGTGCTCTCGGCTTTTGATAACAACATGAGCCGAGCCGTACCGAGTTGAAGGAACAAGCGTTTTGAAATCTGTAACCGTCGTTGATCATCCGCTCGTGCAGCACAAACTGTCCATCATGCGCAACAAAGACACGTCCACAGGGAGTTTTCGCCGCCTGCTGCGCGAAATTTCCCTGCTGCTTTGTTACGAGGTGACGCGCGATCTCGAACTGACGATGGAACAAACTGAGACACCGCTTGAAGTGATGGATGCGCCCAAATTGAAAGGCAAAAAGCTGGTCTTCGCCTCCATTTTGCGCGCCGGCAACGGGTTGTTGGAAGGGATGCTCGATCTCGTGCCGTCCGCTCGTGTGGCCCATGTGGGGCTTTACCGCGATCCCGAAACGCTGCAACCGGTGGAGTACTACTACAAGGCTCCATCCGATTTATCGGACCGAGTGATTATCGCGGTGGACCCGATGCTGGCCACAGCCAATTCCGCCACAGCGGCAATCGAAAAGCTTCAGGACAGCGGCGCTAAAGATATTCGGTTCCTGTGCCTCTTGGCGGCGCCGGAGGGGATCGAAACCTTCCAAGCCAGATGCCCGAACGTACCCATCTACACGGCAGCCATCGACAGCCATCTAAACGAAAAGGGCTATATCGTGCCCGGTCTCGGTGATGCCGGCGACCGCATGTACGGCACCAAATAGTCTTCGACCAAAACACGCGTCACACACATTGGGGGAGGAAACCCATGAGCGCAGTTGCGACCTATCCAAGCTTGCAGGAAAAAACCGTAGTCATCACCGGCGGGGGCAGCGGGATAGGTGAATCCATCGTCACGCACTTCGCCCGCCAAGGCTGCAAAGTGGGTTTTTTGGACATTGCCGATGAGCCTTCCAAAGCGCTGGAGGCCAGCCTCAATGCGGAAGGCTATTCGGTAAAATACGTCCATTGCGACCTCACCGATATTCCCGCGCTGGTGGCTGGCATTGATGCTATCAGGGATGCGTTTGGTCCCATCGGCGTGTTGGTCAACAACGCGGCACACGACCAGCGCCACGCGCTTGAAGATATCACGCCCGAGTATTTTGACGACCGGATGGCGGTCAATCTCAAGCACCAGGTGTTTGCGTCGCAAGCGGTGGCAGAGGACATGAAAGGCTTAGGCGGTGGGGCGATCATCTGCATGGGGTCGACCTCATGGATGCTCGGCCAGGGCGGCATGGCTTGCTACACCGCCGCAAAGTCTGGCGTCTTGGGCCTGATGCGCTCTCTCGCCCGCGATCTTGGCCCGTACAACATTCGCGTGAACTCGGTTGCCCCGGGCTGGATTATGACCGAGCGGCAAAAGACCCTTTGGCTCACACCCGAAGCCGAGGAAGACCTGTTGAAGCGCCAATGCCTTAAACGCCATCTCGTGCCAGACGATATTGCCCGCGCAGTTCTGTTTTTCTGCTCCGAAGAAGCCGGCGCTTGTACCAATCAAAGCTATATCGTTGACGGTGGCTGGTACTGATCCATCTGCCAATGCTTGCAATTTGACCGTTTGCGTTAGGGCGCTGTTTAGCCTTTGGGGCGAACGCACCCCGCGGTTTAGAGTTCGCTCATCGGTTTGCCCGATTTTGCTCGTCACGAATGTGTGGCGGAGTGCGGATCAGTGCAGGAAGTGTTGAAAGTTGCGGCGTTGTTCGGCGTATTGGCTGTGACGGCTCCCGCCTTTTTGAGCGGTGATGAAAAATCCTCTGACGGCTCGCGGTCCGACGACGTGCGGGCCGCGAAACTTGATACCGACACAAAACCATCCAAACGTGGCGTGGCCACCGCCAAACGGGACCGTTCCGGGCATTTTAACTTCAAGGCCCGCATCAACGGCAAATACATAAAGGTCCTGGTGGATACAGGCGCATCTTCCGTGGCGATCAACCGGTCCACCGCCAAACGTATCGGCCTAAAGCTGTCAAACAGCGATTTTAGGTTCAACGCGAACACCGCCAATGGCGTCGCGCGGTATGCGAAGGCTGTATTGAAAGAAGTAAAAATCGGCACCATCCGCGTACGCAATGTGCAAGCCGCCGTGTTGGACGATATGGCGCTCGACACCACCCTTTTGGGCATGTCGTTCTTGAACAAGCTCAAGCGGTTTGAGTTTAAGGGCAATCAGCTGCGCTTGGTTCAGTAAACGATCCAGCTTGGTGGATGGCTCAGGCGCCTTCGGACTTCTTCAATTGATCAAGACGCGGCATCGAGACGGTTGAATAGCCGGAATCCACAAAATGCACTTCGCCGGTCACGCCTGAAGACAGCGGTGACAACAGATAGAGCGCTGATCCACCCACTTCATCGATTGTGACCGTGCGTTGCAAAGGGGCATTGCGCTTTTGGAAATTGAACATCAAACGGGCGTCGGACACTCCAGAACCCGCCAAAGTGCGCACCGGACCGGCTGAAATCGCGTTCACACGGATATCATCACCACCAAAATCTGACGCCAGATAGCGCACGCTGGCTTCCAACGCCGCTTTGGCCACACCCATCACATTGTAGTTCGGCATGACGCGCGTGGCACCGCCATAGGTGAGAGTGATGATGGAGCCGCCATTCGTCATCATGGCCGCTGCCCGTTTGGCCGTCTCGGTGAACGAGAAACAGGAGATGACCATGGTGCGGGAAAAGTTATCGCGGGACGTATCCGCATAGCGACCCTTCAACTCGTTCTTGTCGGAAAAACCCACCGCGTGAACAAAATAATCGATACTGCCCCAGCGCTCTTTCAAGGCATCAAACACGGAATCGACCGATGCGATATCCTCCACGTCGCAAGGCAACAAGATGTCTGATCCGACCGATTCGGCCAGGGGTTTGACCCGCCGCCCGAACGCGTCGCCCTGATACGTAAACGCGAGTTCTGCCCCGTGGGCGTGCAATGTGCGGGCGATGCCCCAGGCGATGGAATGATCGTTGGCTACGCCCATGATCAGGCCCCGTTTTCCAGCCATAATATTCGAAGTGAAGTCTGACATGTTCGGTCCTGGCTTGGCTGCGCCTCCGGGAGACGGCGCATGGCCCAAAGAGAAAAGAGAAGCGCGCCGCAACGAAGCGGAGTGTTAGGTGAGCCGCTGGAAAACGAGCGAAGCGTTGGTGCCGCCAAATCCGAATGAGTTGGACAAAACGGTGTTCAGTTCCACGCCGTCTTGCCTTTCTCGAACAATCGGGATGTCGGCAAATTCCGGGTCGAGCTCGGTGATATGCGCGCTTTCGCAGATGAAACCGTTCTTCATCATCAACAGCGAGTATATCGCCTCCTGCACGCCGGTTGCGCCCAAGGAGTGCCCGGTCAAAGATTTTGTTGCCGAGATCGGTGGGATCGCATCGCCAAAGACGGTCCGCATGGCGTCAGTTTCCCGGGAATCGCCAACACCGGTGGATGTTGCGTGCGGGTTTATATAGTCCACCGGACCATCGACGGTTTCCAGCGCCATATTCATGCAGCGGATCGCGCCCTCGCCGGACGGGGCCACCATATCGTAGCCGTCGGATGTTGCGCCGTAGCCAACGATCTCGCCGTAGATTTTTGCGCCGCGCGCCTTCGCGTGTTCCAATTCTTCAAGAACCAGAACACCCGCTCCGCCGGCAATGACAAACCCATCACGGCTTACATCAAACGCGCGGGACGCTGTTGTGGGCGCGTCATTGTGTTTGGACGACATGGCACCCATGGCATCGAAAAGGTTGGACATGGTCCAATCCAGATCCTCCGATCCACCGGCAAAAATGATGTCCTGCTTGCCCATCTGGATCGTCTCGTAAGCATTGCCGATGCAATGGTTGGACGTCGCACAGGCGGACGAGATGGAGTAGTTAACACCCTTGATTTCAAACTGCGTGGCCAAAACGGCGGATGCGGTTGAACTCATGGCCTTTGGGACGGCTGTCGGCCCGATGCGCTTGGGCGACCCTGTATCGACGGTCTTTTGTGCCGCTTCAACGATGGTGCGCGTTGAAGGCCCCCCGGAGCCCATGATGATACCGGTGCGGGGATGCACAATTTCACCGCTCTCAAGGCCTGCGTCTTCGATGGCCTGCTGCATAGCTACATAGTTCCAAGCCGTACCCTTGGACATAAAGCGCGCCGTGCGGCGGTCGAGAATTTCAAACGGGTCCATGTCCGGTTCACCGTGCACCTGACAGCGAAAACCGTGTTCCACAAAATCAGGCGCTGTGGAAATTCCACTTTTGGCCTCCCGCAGGGAAGCCAGCACTTCCTGCGTGCTGTTGCCAATCGATGAGACGATACCCATTCCGGTGACGACAACACGTTTCATGCGCATTTTCCTTCTGTTGGCAGCCACAAGCACCGGTGACCGAAAGCCTTACACCCTGTCTAAGCCCGCATACCTCGATGGGCGCAGCGCTTGGACCGTCTGGTTTGGTTGTGGATGTCTATAGAGAGTTGAGGTGATTTGCGAGGGTTGATGGCCTGTTTGACCTGCAAAACAGCCAAAAAGTGAGGCGAAAGCGCGCCCGATCTGTCAGCAGACCCTGAGCCATAACGGCAAAGTTTGGCGATTGTGAGCGCTTAGCCTCTTACCACTCTTTTACTGGAACAGACCCACGCGCAAATCCTTGACCGTATAGGCCAGTTCGCCATCGGCCTTCATCCAGCCGTCGGCAATGCCCAAGATGAGCCTGCGGCTGATCACGCGCTTAAAATCAATGCCGTACTCGACCAGTTTGGTGTCCGGGGTCACCATGCTGGTGAGTTTCACTTCACCGGCGGAAATCGCACGGCCTCTGCCGGGCTGACCCATCCAACCTAGGAAAAAACCGGTCATTTGCCAAAGCGCATCAAGACCAAGGCACCCAGGCATAACCGGATCGCCTTCGAAGTGGCATTTAAAGAACCAAAGATCATCGTGGATCTTGAAATCGGCGCGCACGAGGCCTTTGTCGTTTTCTCCGCCCGTTTCAGAAATCTCCGTGATGCGGTCAAACATCAACATGGGCGGAAGGGGCAATTGCGCGTTTCCGGGTCCGAACATTTCACCGCGTCCGCAGGATAAAATCTCTTCGTATGTATAGCTGGACTTCTGTTCGGCCATGTCTCTACCCCACATTGCGCTCAATGATTGCGCGATCAACCGCTTCAAATGGCTTCGCTTACAGCGCAGCACTGGGCGGGTCAAATTGAACGGTGAACCTTCAACCGCGATATCCCAATCCCATAGCCCCCCAACGCAGTCACTTGGAGAAGCGAACGCCGTCACACGTTAGTCTCAGTTTGACGCATAATCGGGTGCTTGCAGGGGGCAATAGGGTGACCTATTCTCTTAATGTGCATTCAAAGGGCTTAAGAGTTCTTGGGCGCATGGGAGCCAAAAAAGAGCAGCAGAGCACAGTATGCCGTCATTTTCCGACAGGACGTCCAACGACAGTCAGGCCGAAACACCATCCAAAGAGGTGTGCAATACGGTTGGATTGAACAATAGACTGCGGGATGCGGGCTTGAGACCCACACGCCAACGTTTGTCGCTCGCACAATTGCTGTTTTCGAAAGGAAATCGCCACGTGTCGGCCGAAGGGCTGCACGAAGAAGCGCTTCTGGCGCAAGTGCCGGTGTCATTGGCGACCGTGTACAACACGCTGCACCAATTTACTGATGCGGGCCTTTTGCGGGCCGTCGCTGTTGAATCTTCAAAGACCTATTTCGACACTAACACAAGCGACCACCACCACTTCTACAATGAAGATCAAAACACAGTGGAAGACGTACCGACATCACAAATCACAGTCGCGGACCTGCCGGAGCCACCGGAGGGAATGGAAATTACCCGCGTTGATGTGATCGTGCGGCTGCGCCAAAAAACCTGAGGCCTCGGCTTAACGCGATGAAGCAATCGCGCGCTTGGCATCATTGTCCGTTACCACTGTCTTGTTGCTTGTGAGTGCTGCGCGCACCTCAGACGGTATTCTACCCTTCGACATTTTCGCCCGGATAAACACCCCACAATTTGTTTTGCTTTACCCAAAAGCGCGTGCCTTGGGCGGCCAGTTCACACCAAGCGCCGGTGCAGCGATTGATGCTGGCTTGAAGGCCCGCCTCTAACCGAGCTGCGGTGCTGGAATCGCTGGACGCAGAACGATGGCCCAGCAGCATGGACGCGCGGACGACGCCACCGGGCTCCACCTTGCGGTCCCATGGTGCCACGATCGCAGTGCGCTGACCGGATAGAAGCGTGTGCAGAACCCAGCCCGTAGTGCCCTCAGAATCGCGAATGCGACGCCACAGCGAAAACTCTTGGATGATTTCAACAGGCAGGCCCTCGCGCTTGTAGCGCCAGGAGATCGGGAACTTTCGGCCCGGCCCAACGCGCAAGTTCACTTTGTTCGATTTGAGGCTGACAAAGCGCGGCACGGGGCGACCCGTCTCGCGGCCCACGGTCATCGTCTTGCCGGATGCGGGGGCGGCGCTCACCTTAAGGCCGTCCATGGCGTGGGCCTTTGGCGCTGCAAAACTCAATGCAACACCCAAGGCCACAACGCTGCCCAAAAACAAGCGGTTGAAACCAAGGCCGGATACGAAACTGGGAAAACGCGAAACAAGATGAAGAGCCGTCACTAGATCAATTTCCTTCAGGACATGCCAAACCGTGCGCATCGACATGGCTGCCATTGCGTTCCGGTTTGCGTCTGGTACAAAAGTCAGTCTTGGCGGGATGTTTTTGGTTCGCAAAAACGCAGCGCCAACACAGTGAACAAACAGTGGCGCATTTGGGTTAAGCCCGGTTCAACAGACAGGGTTAATCAGGTCTAAATGCCGCGCCCGCACGCCACGTCCCGTGGCCAGTGATGTTGCCTTGTCATCAAGCCGCATCAAGGGCACGCCAGAGGGGTAGCAAGCTGCATGAACGGTAAACGTCCGAAGGTTGTGGTGACACGCAAACTGCCCGATGCGGTGGAAACTCGCATGTGCGAGTTGTTTCAAACCACGCTTAATCTCGAAGACACGCCGTTAAACCAAGCCCAATTGATCGATGCCGTGTCTTTGGCCGACGTGTTGGTGCCCACCGTGAGCGACAAAATCAACCAGGCCGTGATTGCTGCCGCCGGGCCGCAACTCAAACTGATCGCAAACTTCGGCAACGGTACGGACAATATCGATATTTCCGCCGCCAATGCCAAAGGCATCACTGTCACGAACACCCCGCGCGTTCTGACGGACGATACAGCCGACATGATTATGGCCATGATGCTGGCCGTGCCACGGCGTTTGTTGGAAGGCTCTCGTGTAATGGACGGAGCGGAAGGATGGCCGGGCTGGTCTCCCACCTGGATGTTGGGTAAGCGGGTAACCGGAAAGCGTCTTGGCATTATCGGCATGGGCCGCATCGGGGCAGCCGTCGCCCGCCGCGCCAAGGCCTTTGGCATGGCCATCCATTACCACAACCGTCAGCCGGTCCACACGGCCTTGGAAGATGAGTTGGAAGCGACCCATTGGGACAGTCTCGACCAGATGTTGGCCCGTATGGACATTATCAGCGTAAATTGCCCTTTCACACCGGCGACCTATCACCTCCTGTCAGAACGTCGCTTGAAGTTGATCCAACCGGGTGCCTATGTGGTGAATGCGGCGCGTGGCGAAATTATCGATGAAGAAGCGCTGCTGGATTGCCTCGAAAGCGGGGCCATCGCCGGTGCGGCCTTGGACGTTTTTGAAAATGAGCCCGCCGTCAGCGAGCGGATGCGCAAACTGTCCCAAAGTGGAAAATTGTTGATCTTGCCTCATATGGGCTCTGCCACCGTCGAAGGCCGGATGGAGATGGGTGACAAGGTCATCATCAATATCCGAACCGTTTTTGACGGACACCGTCCACCGGACCGTGTCTTACCGGGTCGCGACTGAGGTTTTTGAGCGCTGATATGACCCGTATCGCCATATTTTAGCGTGATAAAACGCACTAAAATTCTTCTATATAATTGATTTTATTATGCATTGAGACTTCATGTGCAATGATGCACATTCTTGGTGAACCTTTCCGGCTAGTGTCTGGTCATCGAAAGGGAGCGGATGAACCGCCCCTAAGACCAAGCCCCGGAAAGGGAAACTCCGATGTCTAAAGTCTTTAAAACCACACTTTGCGCCGCTCTCGCTTCCGCGGTTTTGGCCACCACTTTTGTCCCCAATGCTGAAGCCGGCCGCAAGGACCGTCTGTTCTGGGGTGGCGTCGCAGCTGGCATCGTCGGCACCGCCATCATCGCCAACGAACGCCGCAAACACCGTGAGCGTCGCCGTCACGCCCGCCACTACGATCGTTACGACACCGAATGCTATATCAAGCGCAAAAAAGTGTGGAGCGACTACCATGGTCGCCGCGTCTGGAGAAAAGTCGAAGTCTGCTACTAGGCCGACCGATCCGCACCGGAAAACAAAAAAAGGGCCGCCCATTGGGCGGCCCTTTCTCTATTCACAGCCAGATCACTTAAAGTGTGGCAACCACGCGGCCACGAATTTTGCCGTCCACAATATCATGGGCCGCACCGATGAGATCATCGAAACCGATTTCGGTGGTCAAAGCATCGAGCTTTGCAAGATCGAGATCAGCCTCCAGACGGGACCACGCGGTCTCTCGCAAGGATTTTGGTGCCATCACACTGTCCACACCCAATAGGCTGACACCGCGCAGAATGAACGGCATGACTGTGGCGGGCAGATCAAAGCCTTGCGCCAAGCCACACGCCGCGACAGCGCCGCCATATTTGGTTTGGGCCAAAACGTTAGCAAGCGTGTGGGAACCCACGGCATCAACACCGCCAGCCCAGCGCTCTTTACCCATCGGGCGGCCCGCTTCTGACAATTCAGCACGGTCGATGATTTCGGTTGCTCCCAACGACTTCAAGAAATCGCTTTCCTCCAGACGGCCGGTAGAGGCGATAACATGGTATCCGAGCTTGGACAAAAGGGAGATGGCGACCGAACCCACGCCACCATTGGCTCCCGTGACAACGACGGGACCCCGGTCCGGGGTGATGGCATGAGCTTCCAGCGCCATAACGCACAACATGGCAGTATAACCGGCAGTGCCGATGGACATGGCCTGTTTAGCGGAAATTCCGGCGGGTCGTTTGATCAACCAGTCACCGTTCACACGCGCCTTTTCGGCGTATGCACCCCAATGGGTCTCGCCGACACCAAAACCGTTGAGGATGACATCGTCACCTTCAGCAAAACCTGAATGGCTGGATGAAACAACCTTACCGGCAAAATCGATGCCGGGAACCATGGGCCAATGGCGCACAACAGGCGACTTGCCGGATATGGCCAAACCATCCTTGTAGTTTACCGTGGTGGCTTCGACGGCAACGGTCACATCGCCTTCCATCAGATCGTCTTCAGTGAGTTGGGTGACTTCGACGGACTGTTTTTTGTCTTCGTCGCGGGAAATCAAAATTGCCTTGAAAGCGCTCATGGCGGCTCCTTGCGGTGTGTTCAGAATGATTTTGTGTGGATTTGGTTCTATCAGGCGGACGTGCCGGGCGCGTCATCTCCGCCTTTGGACCTGGATGGGGGTTTCTGTGTCGTCGTAGGTGCCGCACCCTTACGGAGCGAAAACAACTCGTCAATGATAATTGCAACCGCACCAATGGTAATGAAGCTGTCGGCCAGATTAAAAACCGCAAAACTCCACGTTTGGGTGTGCACCATCAAAAAATCCACCACATAGCCCAGCGTTGCCCGGTCGATGAGATTGCCCACGGCCCCGGCGATAACAAGCGAAAAGCCGATATGGGCAAGCTGCTGGTCTCGCGGAACCCGTGACCACAGTACCAGCACAAGACAAATGATAATTATCGTCATGATCACAAGCCCGGTCGCGCCGAACTCATTAAGCATGGAAAAAGCGATACCGGTGTTGTGGGTTCGGTAGAACGAAAAGAACCGCAGCAAAGAGAGAGGTTGCCCGTAGGGCAAAACCGCCTCAACCCAGTGCTTTGATATCTGATCGACGACGACCAGAAGCAGCAATACGAAAAACAGGATGTGGCGCTTACGCATCAGCATCCCCTCCATCCTCGGAAAGGGCAGACCGACGGGCCTCAAAAAGCACAAGGCCGGTGGCCACGGCCAGATTGAGCGAATCTGCGCGGCCGGACATGGCGATACGCACCAAAGAAGAGCAGGTTTGGGCCAGCGTGTCGGTCAGGCCCTGCTGTTCATTGCCCATGACGATGAGCTGCGGGGCTGCGGCATAGTCCAGCGTGCGATGGTCGACTGACCCTGCCAAATGGGTGCCAACAACCTGACCACCTGCGTTTTTGAATTTGTTGGCCAGTTCTACAAAGCCTGCTTCCGGCAGTCGGATAAGCGGGACATGAAACAGTGAACCCATGGTCGCTCTCACCGTTTCCATTGAGAATGGATCGGTTGTGTCCCCAATCAGGACAATGCCCTTGGCTCCCAAGGCATCCGCAGTGCGGATGATGGTGCCCAGATTGCCGGGATCGCGCACACGGTCCAGAGCCAGCCATACGGTCCCTTCGGTGGCTAATACCGTGTCGGACGACGACACTTTGGGTTCAATCGCTGCCATGACCGACTGGGCATTGTCGCGCCGTGTGATGGCGGTGAGCAGTTTTGCAGGCACGGTAAGCACATCACCGCCCCGGGCGCGGACACGAGCCGCCAAATCCTGCAAGCGGTTGGGCTTGTCTGTGCCTGATGATGCTGTCTTGCCCGATATTAAATGGTCGGCATCCGACCAATCCGCCTTGTTGAGCAGCAGCGTTTTGATGGTCCAACCGGCTTCCAAAGCGTCGTGAACCAGCTTTTCACCTTCCGCCAAAAACAGGCCTTCGCGCTCGCGGTTCTTCTTAAGGGCGAGGCCTTTCAGGCTTTTGATGCGCGGGTTTGCGGGAGACGTAATGTCTTCGATGCGTCCAAGACGTGCGGCACCTTTGGTCCTTTCAGTATCAATGGAAGACGCGGCACTCACGCTTGCGGACCCAGATATCGGCAAAACATGGATGTGCTGAGCAAACGTCCGCCCGCCTCTTGCCGCAACACAAGTTCACCCGATTCCAGCCGACCCTCCATCCCGGCAAAAGCTTCTTGCATCAGTTCGTGCAGCGCGATGTGGGACGCGCGAATGGCGTAGGATGTCAGGACTGTTTGCAAGGGATGTTTGGATTGCAGCGCACGCACCAGATCCAACAGATGGGGCAGGTGCTCAAACAGATGCCAGACCTCACCCTTGGCCCCGCGTCCGAACGCGGGCGGGTCCAGCAGGATGATATCGTAGGTCTGCTCGCGGCGCACTTCGCGGGCGCAAAACCGCATGGCATCTTCGCAAATCCAACGGATGGGTTTGTCGTCCAAACCGGCCAGGGTCTGGTTCTCACGCGCCCAACCGATGGCTTTTTTGGATGCATCGACATGGGTTACTTCCGCGCCAGCCCGGGCAGCCACCAAGGACGCGAGGCCCGTATAGCCAAAAAGATTGAGCACGCGCACCTTGCGCCCTGCGACGCTTGCCGTCTCGATGGCCGCGCGCATCGCGCGCCAGTGCGCTGCCTGTTCGGGAAACACCCCGGTGTGCCTAAACGACGTGAAGCGGCCTAAATAGGGCATTCCGTCAAATGCCAAGGGCCATGTCTCCGCCAGATCGCTCTTTGGATAACGCCAACGCCCCTGCCCTTCCTCATCGGTATCACCCGTGAACACAGCGTCCGCAGCGTCCCACTCCTTCGCGCTCAGAGATGGCAACCAAACCGCTTGCCCCTCCGGTCGGCGAATGATCAGCGGACCGTAGCGCTCCAATTTTTCTCCGTTACCGGTATCGAGCAGCGCGTAGTCAGCGTCAGCCGGAGTCTCAAGGATCATGCCAATGCGGTCTGGAACACGTATCCCTTGCCTCCGGTCCCGGGGGGGAAGCTCCTCTCGGACTGCCTGTCTTTGGACCGGCTTTGAATCCGGGGAGAAGGCTGTGCCGACCGTTGGGTCTGCAGACTGGCTGGATGGGCTCGTTAAACGGGGCTTCTTGCCACGCCCGGTCTTCGACGAGTCACTCTTGTAGAGTGTCGACTTGGGTGCCGAATGGGGCGCCGCAGACGCGCCCCTGCGGGTGTTTTTTCCACCGGATTTTGGTTTCTCACCGGTGTTCGGTTTTACGCGGGATCGAGGCATGACCTGCGTTTAGCCGCTTAGACTTGCGTCGCAAAGCCCTTGTTGAGCAAACGGTGCGCTGATACGTCAAACGGCAGACGTTTGAGGAGGATATGTCCAATGGAAATGAACGGCAGCCACATGATTGATGCGGACCGCGATACGGTTTGGACTGCGCTCAACGATCCCGAAGTCCTGAAGGTCTGCATTCCCGGTTGCAAAGAGTTGGCCAAGACGGAAGACGGCGGTTTTGCCGCCACGGTTGTTGCCAAGGTTGGACCCGTTAAAGCAACATTCAAAGGCGAAGTGGTATTGGAAAATCTCAATCCACCGGAAAGCTACACCATCACCGGTGAAGGCAAGGGCGGCATTGCGGGTTTCGCCAAAGGTGGCGCGGATGTGCGCCTCAAGGACGTGCCAGCCGGAACACTGCTGGAGTACGATGTGAACGCCAAAATCGGCGGCAAACTGGCCCAATTGGGTTCACGCTTGATCGACTCGACCGCGCGGAAACTCGCCGATGAGTTTTTCACCAATTTTTCCGAGCATGTGGGCAATAAGGCCGACGCGTAGATGACCAGATTGCATTGCACCTAGTGGAACCAAACGTTAGCGTCGGGTAACGGTGCCGCGGATTGTTTGCGGCTTAGACAATGCAAAGAGGGAAATTGATGGCAACCGACACCTATCGCGAAAACGCTTGGACCTGTTTCTTCGTCGGCCTTGTGTTGTGCATTATTCTATACGCAATCGGGCATTTTCTCATCGGCTAAACGGTTGAACAGGCAGTCACCTGACATGAAATAATCCGCGACTAAGCGGCCTTTGACGCGTCCGGTGCGGGCAAACCCGTTCGGCTGGCAATTGCCATCACGCTGTTGCCAACCTGCTTTTCCAACTCTTCGGCCCGGGTTTTTTGCTTTTCAGCCTCGAAAGCATGTTTCGTGGCTTCGACCTTACGCTCACGGGCGGCCTTGCGGAAACGACCTTGCTTAAACCAAGTCGCACAGCTGCCGATCACCATGCCCACCAAGAGGCTGATAAAAATCACGGCAAATAGCGGCAAAGTGAGTGAGAAAAAAGGTTCATCATTAATGTAAGGCGGCATAGACAAGCTGACCGCCTGACGATTTGCGACCGCCAGAGCCACAACAATGATGCCGATGGGCAAGATGATCAAAAGGGTTGTCAGGCGCTTCATCATAGGTTCAACCGTTTCTCAGCTTAGGTGCCGCGCATGCACAAACGCTGCGCAGGGCGGGCTAGAAATCGCATCCTCCATTTTTGCACCAGCCACACTAAAGCGGCAAGCCGGAGATGACGATCAGGGTTATTTTCAGAACGGGTCCAAAGGCGCGAAAGGCTATTCGCTGTTGAGACGATCCCGCAAGTCTTTGCCGGTCTTGAAAAATGGCACAGCCTTCGCTTCCACCTGCACTTTTTCACCCGTACGCGGATTGCGTCCGAGGCGGGCGTCCCGCGATTTGACGGAGAACGCTCCAAAGCCACGCAGTTCTACGCGGTCACCACGGCTCAGAGCCTCACCAATTTCTTCCAGAATCGCGTTCACGATGTTCTCGACGTCACGCTGATAAAGATGAGGATTTCTATCGGCAATGATCTGCACGAGTTCCGATTTTATCATGCTGATGTTCCGGTCAAAGCGCTTTGAAAGTATCTCTCAAGCATTGGTTGAATTTATAGGCCGCCGTCAAATTAGCTGGCAGGCTGCCAAAGGGAGAGCAAACCGTCAAGGAAGAGGCCACCTGTGCCGGTGCTGTTGACAATGTCAGACAGGTTGGGCTGCGCTTGGGTGGGGATCCCAAATTGGGTCAACAGCCAGCGGCTGGCGGCGTTGGAAAACAAAAAACCATCGCGCGGACGGGCCGGTTCGCGGGTGACGAGTTTTAGGTCTTTTGACAGGCCTTTTTCATCCACCAACCAGTTTTTTGCGACCTCTTCACCGCCCAGTGCGTCCACCAGTTTGCTCTTTAGGCTCATCTGACCGGAGTAAACGCGGCCATCGGCGAGGGTTAGAACGTCAGACCGTGGCAGACTTCTGCGGTCCGCCACCAAATCAACGAACCATGCATAGCTATCGTCGATGAGTTCCTGGAGTGCCTTGTCGGTGCCGGGCGGCGGCACGTTGAAAGGTGACGGCTCAGCCTTTAGCGGCGATGATTTGATGGATTCCATCGATACGCCGATCTTGTCCAGCAGGCCTTTGGCCTGTGGGTACTGAAAGATCACACCAATCGACCCCACGATGGAGGAGCGACGGGCGACAATATGATCGGATCCCGCTGCGATCATATAGCCCGCAGACGCGGCCAAAGTGCCGACACTGGTGGCGACCGGTTTCTTGTCCGCCAGCTTTCGCACGGCGTTGAAAATCGCCTCACCGCCCACTGTCGTGCCGCCGGGGGAGTTGATGGCCAAAACCACACCTTTAACGGCGTCATCTGTTTCCATGGCTTTCAACATTGACAGCAAACGACGATCTTCCGTGATCATGCCGGTGATCGGCACCCGCGCGATGTAAGCACTGGGTGTACTGACGCCCTTAAACGCACCGCTGGCCGACAAAAGGGCCACGACTGCAACGGCTGCTGCGATGAAAGTTGCTACGCGCCACACCGTCACGCGACGGCGCAGACGGCGTCGGTCCAGTATGGTGTCTATGTCGAGTGCCATGAAGTGGTCCAAGCAAAACTGTCTTGGTGTTTGCATAAGGTCGCGGCTTGCGCGAAACAAGGTATAGACCCGATCAGACCATGACTTTCGGGTCATCTCCAAATGCGACTAAAGGTATGGAAACACACACGTGACTGTGCCGAACGGCTCTCAAACCCCCAAGATGTCCGGAACAATCGTCGATCACGTTGAGGAGCGGGACGGTGAACCGTTGTTCTCGACACTGTTTGATGATCACTACTTTTCGCGCCATGACGGGTTAGCGGAGAGCCGCTACGTGTTTGTGGACGGGAACCACCTGCCAAGCCGCCTCGCTGCTCTGCCGGCCGAGGCGACGTTTCGGATTGGTGAGTTGGGCTTTGGCACGGGCCTCAATTTTTTGGCAACGTGGGCGCTTTGGCGCGACTTGCGCCCTGGCGATGCGGTTCTGCATTTCACGAGCGTCGAAGGGTTTCCCATTACTGCGGAGCAAGCGGCCAAGGCTCATGGGCAATGGCTGGAACTTGAGGTGCTTTCCACAGAACTGATCGCGCAGTGGCAGCACTTGTGCGACGGGGTGTGGTTGGACCCGCAAACCCATTTGCGCGTTGTGGTGGACGAAGCCTTGCATGCGATGGGCCAGTTCGAGCCCCTTCAAAATGCATGGTATCTTGATGGGTTCTCGCCGGCCAAAAATCCCGACATGTGGAGCCTGCCGTTGATGCAAGCACTGGCGGACAAATCTGCGCCAGATGCGACACTGGCAAGCTACACAGCAGCCGGTTGGGTTCGGCGCAATCTGCGCAATGCTGGTTTTGATGTGGCCAAGCAGAAGGGTTTTGGAACCAAACGCGATATGATTGTCGGGCATCTAAACAGAGTTGAATTTGCGTCATTGGATGGCCCACGGTGATTGTCGTGATCGGCGGGGGCATTGTCGGCCTGTCTGTTGCGGACCAACTCTTGCGGCGGGGCGAGGCCGTTACGGTGTTGGAGGCACAAACGCTGGCCAGTGGGGCCAGCGGTGTAGCAACGTCCTACCTGGAGCCGCGTTTGGGCACCACGCCGCTGCGCCTGATAGAGCAAGAGGCGCACCGCAGATGGCCGGATTATGCGCAGCAATTGCAACTGGACACCGGGATTGATCCGGCACTCTCAACAACAGGCCAAATCCGGGTGGCGACGGAAGCAAACCGGGACGCGTTGATAAAGGACGTTGAGGACCGGCGGCAAGCGGGATGGCGCATTACCGCCCTATCCCTAGAAGAAGCCTGCACTCGCGAACCGGCTTTGGGAGCAGATGTGGTCGCCGCTGCACACGCACCGGACGTGCTTTGGGTGGACGGCAAGGCTGTCTGCAGTGGACTTACCAAACGTATACGCACCCAAGGTGGGACCATTCACGAGCATCACCGTGTCACCGCCATGCAAAACCGCGACAGAAGCGATAATGCGGGCATCAAACTGATCTGCGAAAATGGTTCGATGTTTGACGCCCAAACCATCCTTATCTGTTGCGCGATGGGCCATCACGCCATCGAGGGCATGCCGACGGATATCCCTGACAGCCGACCGGTGCGGGGCGTCAATCTGGTGTTGGACATGGCGTCGATGGACCATCCCATACGCCATCTCATCAAGCACAAGCGCGGGACGCTCTGCCCGCGCCGGGGCCATCAATTGCTGGTGGGCACGACCTATGAACACGGCGAGGAGGACCTGAAGGTTGCGCCGGATGTGATCGGCTTTTTGCTTGCCAATGCCGAACCGATCTTGCCCACTATACGCGATCTGCCCTTGATCGCAGCCACAGCCGGGCTGCGCACCAAAGTGGGGGACGGCAATTTGGCCGTCGGGCGGTCACGCGAAACCACTGGGGTGTATTACAGTTTGGGCCACGCCGGTTCAGGCTACTTGCGTACACCCGTATTATCCGCTGCAACTGCGGACTATGTGATCAGTGGTGACGCAGGTCCACTGTTGACGCCTTTGGTGCGAGGTTAGTCTTTAGCGGCCCAATCGGCCACAAGCCGGTTGGCGATGGCGAGTTTGGGCGGCAGGAAAAATTGCGGCGTGCCGTCGGGGTTGAGCGGCCCGCTGTCGGCCATCAACTTACGGATCATCGCCTTATCAAACCAGCGGCAATCATCCAGTTCGGCTTCGTCCTTGCGGATCGTATCGTCCAGCGCTTCCCCGTAGCAGCCGATCATCAGCGTATGTGGAAACGGCCATGGCTGAGTGGCATGGTAGGTGACGTCGCCTATGTGAATACCGGCTTCCTCGTGGGTCTCGCGCCGCACGGCCATCTCGATAGATTCGCCCGGCTCCACAAATCCAGCCAAAGCGGAATACATGCCGGACGGGAAGTGGTGGGACCGGCCCAGCAGGCACCGGTCACCATGGGTGGTCAGCATAATCACCACCGGGTCCGTGCGGGGAAACTGATCGCGTTGGCAGGACGGGCAATGGCGCTTGGCACCTCCGGCCCGCATCTCCATCGCAGTGCCGCAACGGCCACAAAACCGGGCACTGGCATGCCAAGCCAGAACGGCTGCCCCTTGGGCCGCCATGCCCAACCCTTCAGCGCTCAAAACTTGTTGGCGGGCCAAAGAGCGATAATCGACCGCCTTATAAGGTTCCGGCAGGGTGAAGTCGTCATCGTCCGGATTGATGGCTAACGGCATGGCAAGACGGGCCGCTCCATTTTCAAATCCCAGCAACACACCGCGGTCACGGTGAGGCGCAAAAGGCTGGAGCGCGTCCCACGCGTGAAGGCCTAGAGGTGCTCCGTCACCAAAAGCGATCAGCACCCGACCGCGCGCGAACGCCATGATGCGCGTATCAGAACTGGCCAGCGCCGCCTCCACAGCATCGTCAGAGCGGTCTTCGCTCAACCGGTCCAAACGGTTGCCGCCAAAGGACAGCTTGGCGCTCGTTTCAACGGGGGTATAGTCAGCATGCAAAAAAGGGACAGGCATAAAAATTCCGGCGGCGTTTTCAACAAACTCTGGCATCCGCTTACACCAGATGTTGCTGACCCAATAGAGCACAAGTGGAAAGCCCGAAGAGTCTAGAGGGTTGTGCGAGCATCCAAAAACGATTGGATAAAACTCTGCGCCTCACCTTCAGAATACGGTATGGCGGTTTCAAAACCCCAGATCGGCGCCGGCCAATTGGGATCGCCTTCATGCCGCGCCACGATGTGCAGATGAAATTGCCGAACGACATTTCCGATGGTGGCGATATTGGTCTTGATCAATTTGCGTTGGTCCGGTCGATCCATCGCCTTCAGGGTTTTGGCTGCCAAAGTGGCGTCTTCTAGCATTGGCTGGAGCATGCCTTTGGGCAGATCTTCCAGTTCACACGCGCCCTGGATTTTGGGGACAATCATCACCCAGGGCCAGCGCGCGTCGTTTACAAGACGCAGTTCCCACAGATCGTGTTCACTCATGAGCAACGTGTCACGGGCCAAGCGTTCGTCGAGGGTCCAAGTATTGGTCAGGGTCTTCATGGGCGATGTTTAGCAGGTTTTTTGCGGCTTCAAGCTTGCTTTTATGCGCTGTGCCCATGATATGTGAACGCGGGAGGCTGGTGGTGGACGCGCCACTCGCCAACCGGGTCAGATCGGGAACGAAGCAGCCCCAACGAGCCAGGTACGGGTCATTTTTCCAGTCTCCCACCCCGTCCTGCAGATGATCGGTCATGAGCGACACCCCTCCTTTAGACCCTCCTGCAGGCACATCGTCTTCCCAAAACGCATCTGAAAGCGCGGTTGGGCCATCCTCCGGCTTTGACAGCGCCGCCCTCACAGCGAGCGGGGGCGCTTATCAGGTGCTGGCGCGCAAATATCGGCCCAGCAATTTTGATGATCTGATCGGCCAGGAGCCGATGGTGCAAACGCTCACCAACGCGTTTGAGAGCGGGCGCATCGCGCAGGCTTATATGCTGACCGGCGTGCGCGGTGTGGGTAAAACCACAACAGCCCGCATCTTGGCGCGGGCGCTGAACTATCAAATCGAAACGCTGGACGTCCCCACACTGGACATCGCCACACCAGGCATTCATTGCCATTCGATTATGGAGGGCAGCCACCCGGACGTGATCGAGATGGACGCAGCCTCTCACACGGGCATTGGAGACATTCGTGAAATCATCGCGGCTGTGCGCTACAAGCCGGTCTCCGCCCGCTACAAAGTCTATGTGATCGACGAAGTGCACATGCTGTCGACGCAGGCCTTTAATGGCCTGTTGAAGACGCTGGAAGAGCCGCCGCCGCATGTGAAATTCATCTTTGCAACGACGGAAATTCGTAAGGTTCCGATCACGGTCCTGTCCCGTTGCCAGCGGTTTGACCTGCGCCGCATTGATGCTGCGGAGATGACGACGTTCTTGGGCAAAATCGCTGACGCCGAGGCGATCACCGTTGACGACAGTGCAAAAGCCATGATCGCGCGGGCGAGCGAAGGCTCTGTGCGCGATGCGCTGTCGCTGCTGGACCAAGCCATTGCCCACGCTGCCGGATCAGGCCTTGCGCAGGTACAAGGTGAAGGGGTGCGGGCCATGCTGGGCCTCGCTGACCGCGCCCGGGTGATCGACTTGTTTGAGCATGTGATGAATGGCGATATCGCCGCTGCACTCACAGAACTTAAAGCGCAATATGATGTGGGGGCAGACCCGGCCACCGTGCTGACCGATCTTGCGCAGTTCGTACATTTTGTAACCCGGCTGCGTTATGTCGAGACGGCGCTGAACGACCCGTCCCTGTCGGAAGACGAGAAGACCCGCGGTAAGGATTTTGCCGAACGGTTGAACCCACGGGTGCTGGGACGGGCTTGGCAAATGCTGCTCAAAGGCATCCAAGAGGTGCAATTGGCCTCCCGTCCGCTGGCGGCGGCGGACATGGTGCTGGTGCGCCTTACTCACGCTTCAGACCTACCGACGCCTGACGAGGTGATCAAGCAAATCACATCTGGGACGCTCAGCGTTCCATCTGCCGTGTCCAGTCCCGCTTCGAATGGTGGCGCTGGTGGCGGGAATGGTGGTGGAAGCGGCCCGTCGGGTTTATCGCCCTCCAGTGGCGGGGCGGCATCTGGCTTTGCTACGCAACCCGATCTGGTTGCCACAACGGACGGCCCCGCTGGTGATCGTACGACCGCGACTGCCCCATCATCGGGCACAGCTGGTTCTGACCCCACGGGTGAACGGGTGTTACAGCGGCTGGGTAATGGACCAGCACTCGTGGTCGACAACCAACCGATGGCCGAATTGGAAGCGGCGACACCCGTTCCACCCGAAATTGCGGTCGCACGTCCAAAGCCGGAGCTGCGCAGCGTCCAGCCGCAAATCCACAGCTTGCAGGACCTGCTCAAACTCGCGGAGCAGAAGCGCGATCTCAAATTCAAATTGATGCTGCGTAACAATTTTAGCGAGATCGCATTTGAAAACGGTCGGATTGAATTTGCTGCAGTGGGCAATGCACCGCGTGACATGCAACGCATCCTCCAAGACACCTTGCTGGCGTGGACCGGTGAGGCTTGGGAAATCGTTCGGTCCGAACTGGAAGGTCAAGCGACCCTTAAGGCCCAGGCCGAGGCCGAACTGGCCGGCGTCCTATCCGAGGCGGAGGCGGACCCACTGGTAGCCACGATTCTAGCTACTTTCCCGAAATCCAAAATCAAAGAAGTGCGCTTTCCCAAGCGGGATGCGCTGGACGCTTTGGACGAGACGGCAGCCCTGGAAGCCGGACTGGAAAATCCCGACGATGACGAGATGGGGGACGAGATGGCCGACAACGATGGGCCAGCGAGGGACGATGCCGGTGACCACGGAGCGGGCGGGCTGGACGATTATTTCAATTAGCGGGCGCGAGCGCGCGGCAACAGGAGACACGCCATGAAAGACATCATGGGCATGATGGGTAAAGTTAAGGAGATGCAGGCCAAGATGGAAGGCTTGCAAGCGGAACTGGAAGAGTTGGAAGCCGAAGGCACTGCCGGTGGCGGGCTGGTGACGGTGGTTCTGACGGGTAAAGGCGCCATGAAAAGTGTGACCATCGACCCGTCTTTGCTGAAGGAAGACGAAGGCGAGATCGTGGAAGATCTGATCGTCGCCGCCCACGCCGTCGCCAAGGCAAAGTCCGAAGACCTGACCAAAGAAAAAACCGCTGAAATCACAGCCGGTCTTCCAATCCCGCCCGGCTTCAAAATGCCGTTTTAAACGCGGTTCACCGGAACACCCGGTAGGCCAAGGCGAAACGGCTGGCGGTGGTGATCAGTACAACGATCGCAAACACCACCGCGATTGCGCTGAACCACGCTGGAAACAGGCACCATAGCACAAAGACAATGATGGTCTCCGTCGCTTCGGCCAGCCCGGTTGTGTAGAGCAGGCTTTTTGAACCCCGCGCGGTTTCGTCCAGTCCACGCTTTTCCGCCATCAAGGCGTAGGTCAGGAAGCTGGCCCCGTTGATGTAAAAAGCCAAAAGCACAAAACCGCCTGCGAGAGCGTTGGCCTGCGGATCGGCGACGATGAACGCAAACGGGATCATGCCGTAAAACGCAAAATCCAAAACGATATCAAGAAAACCGCCAAGATCTGTCTTTTCACCCGCCCGCGCCACCGCGCCATCGAGCGCATCCAGCAGACGGGATAACAGCAAGAGCGCCAAACCCAGCAAGTACGCTTGAACCGCAATCAATCCAGCAGCCACCACACCCACTACAAATCCGGCCCACGTCACGCCGTTCGCGGTGACGCCGGCCGCATGCAATCGTGCGCCCAGGGCATCAACAGGCGGATCGATCAAACGGCGGATGCGAGTGTCGAGCACGAGACGGGTCCTCAATAGCTATGGGAGTGACGACGTTGTCGGACCCGGCGAACGGGTCTCTTTTCCGGGTTCAATTTGCCGGAGCGAATGGCCTTTGGTACATGCAGGTTCGATAAGGGTCCATGGTGTATCTCTAGAGTCGCGGACGGTTGGCAGTCGTGACAGAGGTTGGATCAGGAATGAGACCGAGCTTGAAAAGTGGTGATTGCGACAGATGAGCGGACCCAGCGAAACAACCGGTGACACCATGGCCTACGAGGCCGTGACGTCTGACATCCGTGTGCGGGTGCAGCCGCATTATCTGGAAGACCAGTCAGACCCCGCCCTGCCACGCTATGTCTGGGCCTATGAAGTGGAGATCACCAATATGGGTGACAAGACGGTCCAGCTACGCGAACGCAGTTGGATCATCCTGGACGCCAACGGCAAGAAAGAACATGTGCACGGACCCGGCGTGGTGGGAGAACAACCGATCCTCAACCCTGGTGACACGTTTCGCTATTCCAGCGGATGCCCGCTCGCAACGCCTTCAGGCTTCATGAATGGCGTCTACCACATGGTTGATGAAGCCGGAGACCCGTTCGACATCGACGTGCCCCCCTTTTCTTTGGACTTGCCCGACGCGCTTGGCGGTGGGCCTTCCACCGGATCAGCCCGCATAACAGGCAAGCGGACCCTCAACTAAGGTGAGCCAACGCGCATCCCCCTCCGTGCCCATAGACGGGATCATTGATCCACGGCCCATCCTTTTAGTGATCGGCGTTTTGGTGGCAATGTTGGGGGGCACTATGATCATCCCCGCGCTGTTGGATTTGGGCATGGGAGAGGATAACTGGCGGGTGTTTGCCACCGCATCCGCGGCCACCGTCACCGTCGGCACTTTGTTGTTTTTGGCAACACGCGGCAGCAGCAAAGGGTTAAGCACACGGCAGGCCTTCATCATGACCGTGCTGGTCTGGATCAGTCTTTCGGCCTTCGGGGCGCTGCCATTTTATCTATCGGGGCATTTTCCGACGTTTACCGACGCATTTTTTGAATCGATTTCCGGGCTTACGACCACCGGGGCGACAGTCATTGCCGACCTCTCCCAAATGCCACCAGGCATTTTGTTGTGGCGCGGTATCCTGCAATGGCTTGGGGGTTTGGGCATTATTGTGATGGCCGTCTCCGTGCTGCCCATGCTGCAGATTGGTGGCATGCAACTGTTCAAGGTGGAGGCGTTTGAAACGCCCGAAAAAATCCTCCCGCGAGCGCGGCAGATTTCAGGCTTTATCACGCTGATCTTTTTGAACCTGACCGGCCTTTGCCTGCTGGCCTATCTGTTTGCAGGCATGTCGCTGCTTGATGCGAGCGTCCACGCCATGACTACCGTGGCGACGGGCGGCTTTTCCAACCACAACGATTCGCTGGGCCATTTCCAAAGTGCACGCATCGACTTTATCGCTACGGCATTCATGATCATCGGTTCACTGCCGTTCTTGCTCTATGTCCAAGCGCTGCAAGGTCGGTTGATGCCGCTGTTTCAGGACAGCCAGGTGCGCACGTTTTTAATCCTGCTGGGGTGCTGCATTCTCTTCGCCTGGACCATCGAAGAGGTTTACGGCGTTCGCGCGGGACCGGAGGCGCTGCGCTTTGCGATGGTCAATGTAACGTCTGTGCTCACAGGCACCGGATACGCCACCACCGCCTATGATGGCTGGGGCGCGGCGGCCGTGGCGTTCTTTTTCTTCATCATGTTCATCGGCGGCTGCGCCGGATCTACGTCCTGCGGGATAAAGATTTTCCGGTTTCAGGTGTTGTTGCAGAACCTGCGCCAGCACATCGCACAGGTGCTATATCCAAACGGCATTTTCACCCAGCGCTATAACAATCGCCCGATCGAAGAGAGCGTCACAGCGGCCGTCATGAGCTTTTTCTTTTTGTATCTGCTCACCTTTGCCGTGTCCGCGATCGCTCTCTCGTTGGCCGGCGTGGACCCCGTAACCGCGCTTTCCGGAGCGGGATCAGCGATTTCAAACGTCGGGCCGGGACTGGGGGCTATCATCGGCCCGGCTGGCACATATGCACCACTGGACGCGGTTCCAAAATGGATCTTGGCGATCACCATGCTGATCGGACGGTTGGAGATTTTCACCGTTTTGGTTTTGCTGTCGCCGCGCTTTTGGCGCGTTTAGTGCATGCCCGTTTACTCGGCAGGTTGAATGGCGGTGCCGGTTGGCGGTTTGCCTTGACCACGAGTGCTAGACCCGTAAAGGCTGGTCAGAAGCCAGTTGATGTCTTTGCCTATGCCGACGAAAGCTGGAACCAAGAACAACACCAGAACCGTCGCGGACGCCAAACCGAACACCATGGTTGTCGCCATGGGCAGCAGAAACTGCGCCTGCAGGCTTTTTTCAAACATCAGCGGTACGAGACCACCAATCGTGGTGAGCGAGGTGAGCAAAACCGCGCGCAAGCGGTCTTGGCTCGCCCCGATAGCAGCTTCATCCAGATCATCACCTTCCGTGATGCGTTCATCGAGGCGGCTGACGAGAATGATAGAATCGTTGACCAGAATACCGGCCAAACCCAACAAGCCGATGAAAGACAGGATCGTGAGTTTGAGGCCAAGAAGCCAGTGACCCAAGACCGCTCCCACCACGCCAAACGGGATGATGAGCATGACCGCAAGCGGTCGCCAGTAACTTGCAAACACCCAGGCCAACACGATGTAGATGACGGCCAACGCGATGATCGCGCCGATCTGAAGGTCTGCAAACGCCTCGCGGCGCTCCTCATCGCGGCCTGAGTAGCGGTAGGTCACGCCGTTCCGCTGCACCACGTCGGCAAGTCCGGAAGCTTCCAACGTTTCAATGGCTTTGTCGGTTGTGCTGATATTGGTGTCGATGTCACCGGTAACAGACGCTGTGGCCCGACCGTCGATGCGTTCGATGGCAGCGAAGCCTTGTCGCTCGGTGATTTTGACCACTTCGGACAGGGGCACAAACTCGCCCGATGGGCTTTTTAATTCCAGATTGCGGAGGGCGGCTGTGCCGGTCTGGCGCATCACTTTAGAGACCCGCACCGTTATTTCATCTTCGCCTTGTGCAAACCGACGGGGGATCGCGCCCTCAAACGAATTGCGCAACTCGCGCCCCACCGCATCGATGGTGAAGCCCAGAGCCGCACCGCGCGGGGTCAGTTCCATGACCAGTTCCGGCTTACCGTAAGGCAGGTCATCCGCCACGCCGGAAATACCTTCTACGGTCTCCACCAGGGGGATAACAGCCGACGCCGCTTGCTTGAGTTTGGCCGCGCTCTCTCCCCGCAGTTGCACGTCCACATCCCGACCGGGGGGGCCACCACGGGATTCAAACAGAGCCACCCGACGGACACCGGCGATTTTGGGAACTGCACGACGCCATGCCCGCACGATGTCTGGCGTACGCACCGTGCGCACTTCCGATGTGGTAAGCTGCACGCGGATGTTGGCGAGATTGTCTCCCGTGGAACGGCCCGCTTTTCCCAACGTCGCGAAAGAGGCAACGATAAGTTTTTCCTCGCCTTCGGTCAAAGACTGTTCCGCGACGCGCAAGGCGGCTTCCACACGCGTGATGGCCTTGATCGCTTCTGCTTCAGGAATACCCGCATTGAAGACAATACGGGCGTTGATGTTTTCCGCTTCTGCCGACGGGAAGAACACGAACCCAACTTTGCCGCTGGCCATCATGCCGTAAACGCCCACCATGACGCAGGAGACGGCCAGCGAGATGGTGACATACCGAAATCGATAAGACGCGCTCACCATCGCGCGGAACGGTTTGTCCCGAAACCAATTGAACCCGGCATCGAAGGTCTTGCGGAACCTGCCATCCTCAATGATGGCATTGGGGTCCTTGCCGCGCTGAGCGCGAATGGCAAAGAAGGCAAACACGGCCTCAATCGCCACGGAGGTCGCATAGGCCACGACGGCCACAGCGCCAAAGAAGATCGGCAGCCGCGTCGACGAGCGCTGATCTTGCAAATAGGTGACCAAAGCCTGACCCGCGTCAATCCATCCGCCCACCGGCAGGTAAGCAGCCAAGAAGCTGATGAAGGCGCGATAGAGCTCAACGAACCACCCGCCTTTGCCCGCCTCCGAAACCGAGACCACAAAGACACCGATGAGGAGCGCCACAAAAAACTGCCGCCAATAGGACCAACGCCGTGCGCGGCGGGGCTGAAGCGTGTGCGCGAGATGACCCGGCAGAACGAGGAAACACTCGATCAGGCTGGCAACGATCACGGCCATCACCACCAAAGGCAGCACGCCCATAATCTGACCGATTGTGCCGCCGATCACCAGGATGGGCGCGAAGGCTGCGACGGTGGTGATCATTGCGGCCGTAACTGGCGTTACCATGCGCCCGGCACCGTTTTCAGCCGCCTCATAGGGGCCATCCCCAGCGGCAAAGCGTGTCGCTGTATGTTCGCCCACCACGATGGCATCATCCACAATGATGCCCAGTGTCATAATTAACGCGAAGAGCGATATCATGTTGATGGTTTGTCCCGTCATCCACATGATGCCCAGCGTCGCCAGCATGGCAACGGGTATGCCCGCCGCGACCCAAAAAGCGATCCGCGCGTTCAAGAACACAAACAGGATGGCCACCACCAAAACCAGTCCGCTCAACCCGTTGGTGACCAACAGCATGATCCGTTCGGTGAGCGCGTTGGCGCGCACGTCATAGACTTTAAGCTCCAGTCCAGCGGGCAGTTGGCCGCTCACCTCTTCGATGTAACGTGACAGGATCGCGTTGGTGGCCAGCGTGTCGGCAGTTTCCGCGCGTTGAACTTCAATCTGGATGGCGCGTTGGCCATCAATGAAGCCCTGCGGCTGGCTGTCATCAAACCCATTTTTAATGGTCGCAATGTCGTCCAGCCGTACCTTCTCGCCCGAACTGAATGACTTCACTTCCAGCCCGCCCAGCGCCTCGGGCGTCTCAATGTCGGCCAGCGTGCGCAACTGTTTTTCGATGCTGCCATCCATTTGACCGGACGGTAGGTCGCGGGAGTTGCTGGCGATAATTTGGGAGACATCACCAACTGTCATGCCCAAACGCCGCAACTCCCGTTCGGGAATATCCACCTGTAACTCTCGGTCGCGCATGCCGGTGAACACGACCTTATCGATACCGCGTTCGATGAGATCATCGCGGATTTTTTTGGCATAAATACGCAAGGCGGTTTCGGACGCCGGTCCGGTTACCGCCAATCTCGCCACACGGTCAAAGAAAGCCCGCTGGGTGACTTCTGGGGTTTCGGCATCCTCCGGCAATGTAGTGACAGCTTTCACCGCCGTTTCCACATCACGCTGGGCCTCCTTCATGTCGCTGCCCTGCTCGTATTCGAGCCCGATGGACGCCACACCTTCGCGGGCGCGGGACGTAACGCGATCCACCCCGTCCAGGAACCGCACTTCGGGTTCCAATATTTCCAGAATGTTGGCCTCCACATCCTCGGCGCTCGCGCCCGGCCAACTGACCGTGACCGTGACAACCGGAATTTCAGTGGTGGGGAAAAACTGGGTGTTGACCCGTGTCAGGGCAAACAGGCCGAAAATGACCATCAAGATCATCACCAGATTGGCAGCGTTGCGGTGCCGCACAAACAGGCTGACCAGACCGGAGGTTCCTTTGAGTTCGCGCGTGGCCATGGTCTTTGCCTACTCCTTCGCCGCGCGCTGCGCAGCGCGCCGAGCGGCTTCGGCAGCCTGCTCTTCGGTGCGCACATTCAAACCGTCGCTCACCTCGGTGATGCGTGTGACCAGCACTTGCTCTCCTTCTTCAAGGCCCGCACTTATGAGCGCTGTTTCGCCATCAAACGATGCGACCGTGACCGACCGGCCCTTCAGTTTGCCGTCTTCGACAACGTAAACCCGATTGCCGTCATACAGCGCCGTGTCCGGGAGAGCGGCGGTGTCCGGGAAGGTGCGGTCCGGCACGCGCACTTCAACAAAGGCGCCGGGTCGGATGCCCGCATTGCTGGCGACCGGTTCCAGTTTTGCAATGACTTCCACACCGCCACGGTCCGACATGATATCGGCTCCCACGCGGTCTATCTTAGCGGTGTAGACGGTTTCATTGCCCCCCACTGTCCAGACAACCTCCACAGCACGTCCGATTAAACCGGCTTTAGCGGATTGCAAACGGCCAAAGCGGGCGTCGGAAAGCGTGAAGCTGACTTCAAGACTGCCGGCCTCATACATGGTCAAAACGACATCGTTGGCTGTCACGTTGCGACCGGCCTCCGCACTGCTGGACCGAACGATGCCATCGAAGGGTGCAATCAACGCCGTGGATTGGAGATTGCGCTCGGCCTGTTGAACGCCCCATTCTAGGCGATCCAAAGACGCTTGGAGCTGAGCCAGCTTGGCCTGTTGGACTTTAATAGTGTCACGGGACTGGGCCACAGCTTGATTGCGCTGAGACACAACCAGTTCGCGGGCTTCCAATTGCTGTTGTGTGACGGTATTGCGGCTGCGCAGATTCTTGGCCCTTGTCAGATCGGCAACAGCCAAATCCAACTGCTCCTGCGCCGATACCATCTTGCTGCGTTCCAAGTCGATCTGGGCGCGATTTTCGGCAATACGCGCTTCCATCTCCGCGACGTTGGCTTTGGCTTCAGTCAAGTTACCGCGATAGGTGAAATCG
>JBCBYZ010000072.1:0-16861 GCA_039815595.1 Pseudomonadota bacterium
GGAAGCCGGAAGAGCGCGCGGGAGACCAAACCCATTGCACGCTCTTCCGTCTTTAAGGGCCGCGCCACCCGGGCAAGCAAAGCTTTGCCCGAGCCCACGGCGGCAATCCCGCCTCCTGAGCCAATGCTGGGGGGAACAACGACCCGTGTGGCGGGATTAGCATCGCTGTAAGCATGACCGAGCGAGCGAACCAGAGCCATGCCATCCCCTGTGCCAACGACCTCCAACACTTCTGAGGCCTGAGCGGCGGCTGGCATCGCAATGGCAAAAACAACACTGGAGAGAAGAAGTTTGAGCATAAAAGCACCATCGGGGAACAAACGATGTTTGCAACCTATGCGCGAAGTATGAACCAAACCTTACTTGCACCCCCATCTGCAAAATCATCAGACCGGATGCTTATAAAAGATCAGCCACGCGGAAGACCCGCGTCTTCCAGCGCCTTAAGATACGTGTCCATAAGAGCATTACTTTCGCGCCCCAGCCGCTCCAGAACTGACCAAGAGTAAATGCCGGTGTCGTGGCCGTCATCGAAAACCAGACGGACGGCGTAATTGCCCACCGGCTCAATTTTAGTGATCGACACCTTGCGTTTTAGCGCGATCAGTTTTTTTTGACTGGGATCATGCCCCTGCACCTCTGCAGATGGCGATTCCACACGCAACAGTTCTGCGCTTGGGGCGTAGCGCGCACCGTCTGCAAACTGGATGGTCAAAACCTTCTTGTCAGGTGAAAGCCGAAGCTCTGTGACCTTTGGAGCCATGATGCCTTCTCCCCTTGTTTTCCGGCCATCATTGCCGGGCAATCAGTTTTCGGCCCGCCAGCACCTTATGGGCAGGCGGATGCCCCTTGCGCAAGCGCCATTGCCATGGTGTCACACCGTCCACGGAGTGATCGACGCGGAAAACACGATGACGGCCAAAAATTCCAATTCGATACCGGACGACCCGGTCACGTTCTTAAAATCACTCTTCGACAGTGCCGTCCAAAGCGCGGCGCCTGAATACACCTTGGCTCACCATCTGCCGGAACCGCCTGATCCAAAAGAAGGACGCACATTTGTTGTTGCTGCTGGCAAAGCGGCAGCTTCCATGGCTCGCGCTCTGGAAGCAGCATGGCCCAGCGATGCGCCACTGTCCGGCGTGGCCCTCACCCGCTACGGCCACGCCTGCGAGTGTCGGCGCATAGAGGTGATTGAAGCCGCCCACCCGGTGCCGGACAATCGCGGCCACGAAGCAGCGAAGAGGATACTGGCGGAGACGCAGACACTAGGGACCGACGATTTACTCCTCTGTCTCATCTCTGGCGGCGGGTCCTCCCTGCTGGCCCTGCCGGTCGACGGCGTGTCCCTGGAAGACAAGAAAGAACTGAACCGCCAACTGCTGATGAGCGGTGCACCCATCGGCCATATGAACGTGTTGCGCAAACACGTCTCGGCCATCAAAGGCGGGCGGTTGGCGGCGGCGGCGGCACCGGCCCGCGTGGTAACGCTGGCGATCTCCGATGTGCCGAATGATGATCTTAGCACCATCGCTTCCGGCCCCACTGTACCTGACACATCAACCACAGCCGATGCCCGCGCACTTATCGAGCGGTACGCACTTGATCTGCCCAACTCCATTCTCGCACATCTCGCAAATCCCGACGCGGAAACGCCCAAACCAGCCCATCCAGCGTTTCAACGCGCGCAAGCCACAATCATCTCAAAGCCGTCGGACATGCTCCACAGCATCGAGCAAGTTCTGCGCGAACAGGACATCGCAGTGATGTCGCTGGGGGCAGATATTGAAGGCGAAGCACGCACGGTTGGGGCAAGCCACGGTCGCCTCGCCCGCACAATGGCCACCAATACGAGCCAACCGGGCCCGAAACTGATACTGTCGGGCGGAGAAACAACCGTCACTGTCAAACCCGGCACCAAGCCTGGCCGGGGCGGACGCAATTGCGAGTATCTGCTGGCCCTTGCCATTGCTCTGGATGGTCACAGGGGCATTTATGCAATCGCGGCCGACACGGACGGCATTGACGGGTCAGAAACAAACGCCGGTGCCATCGTGACGCCAAACACGCTCAAACGGGCGCGCACTCTGGGCTTGGACCCGCAAGCCATGCTGGACGGCCATGACAGTTATACGTTCTTCCAAGCACTCGGCGATCTTGTCGTCACCGGTCCAACACTGACCAACGTCAACGACTTCCGCGCAATCTGGATAGACAAGACCTAAGCTGGCAACGCGTTTGCCCGCATCGCTTTAGTCGGCTTCATCCGGTGGTGTAACGACGGCAAACCCGCCCGATGGCTTGCCCTCAGTTGGGTTGCTGAACTCGTTGGTGCGCAAGCCAAACTAGGCGAGTGCGAGAGGAAGCTGTTGAGCCGGGCCAGTCTTATGACTGGCCCGGCCTTTTTATACACACATATCAGAACTGGAACGAAGGCGCCCGACAAAGATAGTGAAGCCTCTGGAGCCGTTTCAATTCAAACGGATTTTTTTGAGCGAAAGAAACCACTATAATACAACAAGCTAGAGGCAATCGGCGCCCCAAAGAAGCGGTGATTGGCTTTAAGCAGCCCCCTACTTACATAAATGCCTGCAGTCCCGTTTGAGCACGACCCAGAATGAGAGCGTGGACGTCGTGCGTCCCTTCATAGGTGTTCACGGCTTCCAGGTTCATCACATGGCGGATAACGCCATACTCGTCAGACACGCCGTTGCCCCCATGCATGTCGCGGGACGTGCGGGCAATATCCAAGGCCTTGCCGCAATTGTTGCGCTTCATCAACGAGATGAGTTCAGCCGGCGCACGGTGTTCGTCCATAAGACGGCCAAGGCTCAGCGAACCCTGCAGACCCAAAGCGATCTCGGTTTGCATGTCGGCGAGCTTCTTCTGGATCAACTGCGTAGCAGCGAGGGGCTTGCCAAACTGTTTGCGGTCCAGAGTGTATTGCCGTGCCGCGTGCCAGCAGAACTCGGCAGCCCCCATCGCTCCCCAGGATATGCCGTAGCGGGCGCGGTTCAAACAACCGAATGGACCAGCCAGACCTGAAACGTGCGGCAGAAGGTTTTCGTCGGGAACGAACACCTCATCCATCTGGATCATACCCGTGGTGGAAGCCCGCAAGGAAAACTTGCCTTCGATGCGCGGCGTTTCCAGACCCTCCATGCCACGCTCCAGGATGAAGCCACGGATCTTGCCGTCATGGGCATCGGACTTGGCCCAGACCACTAAAACGTCGGCAATGGGAGAATTGGTAATCCAGTTTTTTGCACCCGATAATTTGTAGCCACCATCCACTGCAACAGCGCGGGTGAGCATGCCACCAGCATCCGAACCGTGATCCGGTTCTGTCAGGCCAAAACAGCCGACCTGCTTGCCGGATGCCAAGCCTGGCAGATATTTCTCGCGCTGTTCTTCCGTTCCGTAGGCAAAGATCGGATGCATGACCAAAGAGGACTGCACGGACATGGCAGAGCGATAGCCGGAATCGATGCGCTCCACCTCGCGGGCCACCAAACCGTAGGACACATAATTGACACCAGCACCGCCATATTGCTCCGGAATGGTTGCGCCCAACAGTCCAAGCGAGCCCATTTCTTCCATGATGTCACGGTCAAAGGTCTCGCTCCGATTGGCTTCCAACACGCGCGTGGCCAAGCCTTCATCGGCATAGGCCTTTGCAGCGTCCCGGATCATACGCTCATCACCGGTGAGTTGCTCGTCGAGCAAAAACGGGTCTTCCCAGTCGACCGGAGACGGTTTGGCGCGCGCCAATTCCGGCGTGTTGGCGTGGTCCTCATCGCTCAAATGCGGTGTGTTTGCGTCCGGTGTGGTCAACATGGTCTGTGCTCCTCTATTGCGCGTCGTTGTATCAGGTTGCCACCGCCCGTCAAAAGCGTTGGTGAGAAACATCCAACAAACCCGCTGCGGCCCTTTGCCTTAGCAAAGCTGCGCGATACCATCTGGATTAAACGAGCCACACTTTGGGAGGAGATGGCGATGGAGCTTTTGCGCGCACTCATCGAGCAAGACACACAAGCCGAAACTGCGCCCGGCGCTATGGGTATCGCAGACGGGGTGCCAATCTACGATTGCGCCGCTTTGGGCCGTGTCTGGGAAGATGAAGCACAACACACAGCACTCAAAGCCGAGCTCGCCGGCGTTCTGCTCAACGGACCCGGCGTCTTCACGCTCAAGAGTGCTTACCAAAACACGACAGCGATTGACGCCGCGACGGAAGCCTTCGAAGCGATCATCCAAACAGAAAAAGCGCAAGACGCGGGCGGGGGAGACCACTTCGCCGCTGCCGGTTCCAACGACCGCATTTGGAACAGTTTGGAAAAACTTGCGCTCGCCGACCCAAAAACCTTTGTCGATTACCACGCCAACCCATGGCTTAAACTCGCTGCTGAAAGTTGGCTTGGTCCGGCTTTTCAGATGACGGCGCAGGTTAATATTGTCTATCCCGGTGGCCAGGCTCAGGAGGGGCATTGCGACTATCATCTTGGATTTATGACCGCGGACCAAACGGCCCGATATCCGGCGCATGTGCACGCCATTTCCGCCCAGCTCACCTTGCAAGGCGCCATCGCCCATTGCGACATGCCACTGGAATCCGGGCCCACCAAACTGCTGCCCCACTCCCAAAAGTGGTCGCAAAACTATCTCCAGTTTCGTGATCCGTCCGTTCGCGCGCTGTTTGAAGAGCACCACATCCAAGTGCCTCTGGAGAAGGGTGATATGCTATTCTTCTCTCCCGGCCTATTACACGCAGCAGGGGCTAACACCTCGCGCGATATCAACCGCATGGCCAATCTTGTGCAGATCTCGTCAGCCTTTGGACGTGCCATGGAAACTGTGGATCGCACGGCAATCTGCAAAGCGATTTTCCCGCATCTTGCGAAGGCCGAACTTTCTGACGAGGAACGCGAGAGCGTGATCGCAAGCAGTGCGGAGGGCTATCCCTTCCCCACCAACCTTGACCGCGACCCGCCCATCAACGGTCTCGCCCCACCAAGCCAACAAGACTTGATGCGAACGGCGCTTCAGGAAGGACGCGATCCAAATGCCTTCTTTGTCGAATTGGATTTGGCGGAGGCAAAACGAACGGACAAGTCTAAGTAAATCGAAAAAGCGCGACGGAGAGCATCCGCCGCGCTTCAAAGCCGCTTTTAGTGGGCTCAATGCCACGCGTGTTAAACGCCTAGGAGCAGACCCGGGCAGTGGCGCGGCAAATAGTCAACCGGCCACGCTTGTTTTCGCAGGTAAGAACGCGGTTGCTCGCCTTGTTCCACGAAGCGAAAGAAGCGCCGTAAGCTTTGCTTGCGCGCTTGCTCCATTTGCGAACAACGCGCTGGCGCACTTCTCTTTCGCTGTAATAGTGGCCCATCTGTTTTTTGGCGCTAACCACGCCCCGGCAAACTTTGATATTGGCGGCGGGGTTGGCCGTTGCACGGCAACTCCAAGCCACCGCAATTTTACGGCACTGGATGCTGCGACCCCGTGCGGTGCTCCAGCGGCTGAATTTGGAACCGTAGCGAGCACGAGCTGATGCGGTCCACTTTTTGATTGCGGCTCTCTGCGCCTTGCCCTTGTTGATGTTGACCTTACCAGCAACAGAAATAGCCGGTTTGGTTTGTATAGCGGCCTCAGCACCTTGAACGCTGGCAAATGTGCCAGCACCAAAGGTGCCAAGTGCGATGGCGAGGGCTGCGATTGTTTTGGTTGCTGTGGTGGTCATGGGTCGTCTCCTCAGGTTTGCAAGTATTGGTGTTCCAATACCCACACACCTAAGGCCAGCAGGCTGAGCCCAGCCTGAACCCATCGTTCATTTAACCTTCATCAAACCACAGCGGTGGCGCGTGACGTTCTGACCATTCAGAGGCTTCCAACCTATTGCCGAAAACACTCATGCCTTGGCAGTACAAAAGCGCACACGGCTAAACGGCGCAGGAAACATTCCCTCCACCAAAAGCGGTAATTGCGCTTGGGGGGTTGAAGCCATATCGTCCCTGGCAACGAACCGGGAGAGAGTGCCACACCCATGCAAACCATCATCGACCAACTGGAAGCCCGTCGCGACGAAGCCCGCATTGGCGGCGGTGAACGCCGCGTGGCCGCACAGCACGCCAAAGGTAAATTGACGGCCCGCGAGCGGCTGGAAGTGTTGCTCGATGAAGGGTCGTTTGAAGAATACGACATGTTCGTCACCCACCGCTGCACCGATTTTGGCATGGACAAAACCAAAATCCCGGGCGATGGCGTGGTCACCGGTTGGGGCACCATCAACGGGCGTCTGGTCTATGTTTATAGCCAGGATTTCACGGTGCTGGGCGGCTCTCTATCTGAAACCCACGCTGCTAAAATTTGTAAAATCATGGACATGGCCATGAAGAACGGTGCCCCCGTGATCGGCCTGAACGATTCCGGCGGTGCTCGCATTCAAGAAGGTGTCGCCTCGCTCGGTGGCTATGCTGATGTGTTCCAAAAAAACGTGCTGGCCTCCGGCGTGGTGCCGCAAATCTCCGTGATCATGGGCCCTTGTGCCGGTGGCGCGGTCTACTCGCCGGCAATGACCGATTTCATATTCATGGTGCGCGACACGTCCTACATGTTCGTCACCGGCCCCGACGTGGTCAAAACCGTCACCAACGAAATCGTCACCGCCGAGGAACTGGGGGGTGCAAAAACCCACACGTCCAAATCTTCCGTCGCCGACGGGGCCTTCGACAATGATGTTGAGACCCTGCGCCAGATGCGCCGCCTTTACGATTTTCTACCGCTCAACAACCGGGAAGCAGCGCCCACCCGTCCTTTCTTTGATTCCCCCGACCGCGAGGAAGCGAGCCTCGACACGGTGATCCCGGACAATCCCAACAAGCCCTACGACATCAAGGAAGTCGTCACCAAAATCGTCGATGAGGGCGACTTCTTCGAAATCCAGGAGGACTTCGCCAAAAACATCGTCACAGGCTTTGCACGTCTGGAAGGCCAGACCGTGGGCATCGTCGCCAACCAGCCGCTGTTTATGGCCGGTGTCTTGGACATCGATTCCAGCCGCAAGGCCGCCCGCTTCGTGCGCTTTTGCGATGCGTTTTCGATCCCCATCCTCACACTGGTGGACGTGCCCGGCTTTCTTCCCGGCACATCCCAAGAATATGGTGGCGTCATCAAACACGGCGCCAAACTGCTCTTCGCCTATGGCGAGGCCACCGTGCCCAAGGTCACGCTGATTACACGCAAAGCCTATGGCGGTGCCTATGACGTGATGGCCTCAAAACACCTGCGCGGCGACGTCAACTATGCATGGCCCACCGCAGAAATCGCGGTCATGGGCGCAAAGGGCGCGGTGGAAATCCTGTACCGCCAAGACCTCGGCGACGCGGACAAAATCGCAGCCCACACAGCCGAATACGAGTCCCGCTTCGCCAACCCCTTCGTAGCAGCCGAAAAAGGCTTCATCGATGACGTAATCTTGCCAAGGGAAACACGAACAAGAATTTGCAGGGCTTTCGCAATGCTGCGCGGCAAGAAGCTGGAAAATCCGTGGAAGAAACACGATAATTTACCGTTGTAGAATGACGCTAAACTGATGCCCAGTCTGTAAGACCGAAGGTCTGCAAGGAGCCCTAGTTGGTCAATTTGATTTGTCATTTGAATGTCCGCAATTGTGCAGGCGCAATTGTTGAGAAGAGCTATCTCATCAATGAAATCTATGCGTGGACACCAAGCAAAAGCTTGCGAACTTCACCTGAATTTTTGGCAATCAAGTAGAGCAAATAGGGTGCGAAAAATAGGATACCCAAGGGCGGGGCAAGAATGCCAAGGGCAATGCCCCCCCGCGAAAACCCGCAGCGCCAAGCCATCCACAGGCCGGAAAGAACGAGATAGCAGGCGAAGTCCGCATTGAATTGCCCTTGCCAAGTCAGCCCAATAATTTCTGAGAAATATGGTGTGATGAGGTTTAAACCGCCATTGGCGATTGCCGCGATCGTCATCACGCCAACAATACCTGTCATGGCAACGAGAATAATTCGAAAACGGTTCATGAGATATCTCCTGTGAAAACTGCTTCAACCATGCGCGGGCCTCCACATGGGCCCGACTACCAGCAGCAGAACAAGAATGTTCCAAATCGCGTTTGGCCAATTCCCAGAAGCAATCGATCCAAAGCTATCCAGAACAAACCAGCAGCCAACGCTGACAAGCAAAACGCGGCGCACCTGCTCCGGCGCGAGATCATAAACCCAGATCGATAGACACCAGATCATGACGCCCCAACCCACAAGGAAACCACCCGTCAGCGCTGATAAGAACCAGATCTCCGGTGCCTCATAAGACGGAAACCCATCCAATGGCCAAGTCAGCAAATCAAGTCCCCAACGGGCTGGTTCGTTAAAGGTTGGCATCGTACCCAAGGTTAAAAACGGCCCAAACCCAGCGACGACGAGCGCTGAGATTTTCAACCAAAATTTGTGGGCAGCGTGAGTAATCAAAGTGAACTCCAAGTTTTCCATTGCTTATCGCGCTTTGGAACATGCTGGCAATTACTTCAGAGGTAAGTGAATTGAGGTCCAGTTTATGATAAGTCGAGGAATGAGCGAATTCTCTCAATCTCTAAAGTCATGGCGCACTGCGCGGCGCTACAGCCAACTTGATTTGGCACATGAGGCCGACATCTCTGGGCGCCACTTGTCCTTCTTGGAGACAGGCCGAGCCCAACCTAGCCGCGAGATGGTTGCTAAGCTTAGCGAAGCGTTGCAATTGCCATTGGATGCCCGCAACCAAATGCTCAATCACGCTGGTTTTGCCGCGCGATATACCGGACGAGACTGGTCAGATGAAGATATGGCTCCGATCCGCCAAGCCGTTGATAGGATGTTGACCAGCCATTTGCCATTCCCCGGTCTCGCTGTTGATCGCTTTTGGACCATCCAAAAAACCAACGCTGCGGCCTCTTCCTTGTTCGGTCTGTTCGGAATTGGCAAAGGGGATAGTCTACTTGATCTTATGACATCCGACATATTGCCGGAGTTTATCGAGAACTGGCCGCAGGTCGCCCATCATGCGGCTAGTCGTCTGCGTACTGAAAGCCTGGCTCAAGGCGGTGTACCCGAACTCGACCGCGCAGTTGACCATCTTAGCAAAGTCGGCGGCTATTCAGACTATGGTTCAAGTCCTGTCATACCCACAATTCTGAGACTGGGCGATTTGCGATTGTCAATGTTCTCAACAATCGCGCAATTCGGAACACCCGAAGATGTCACACTCGATGATTTGAAGATTGAACTTTATTATCCCATGGACGATGACGCCACGCTGATTTTTGAGAAGATGGCGCAAGATTAGAGATGGCAAGCATCAGAACCGATATACAAAGCCGACATTCGATGCCTGTTTGAAAATGATAAGTTTGTCCGCATTGCAGACCTACCCTGTCCGGAAAGTCGACCCTTCATTCTAAACGGTCGTAAGAGGTGGCAGCTACAAAGCCTTTACTGAGCGACCATTGAGTTCCAGACCCCTCATTCCTCCCCGCTGACAGCCCGTATCCAAATCGCTGTTCCGCTCACCACCATGCCGAACAAAGTGGCGAAGCCGAAGATGAAGAGGGCGGCGTAGGCGAGGCCGTCTTTGGAGCCTGCGATCATCGTGCCGATGCGGTTAATGTCATAATGCATGACGGCCAGTGCCAGCAGCGTGCCGATGACAATGCCAACGGCGCTTTGGATGATGATCATCGAAATCCATGACCAATGCTGCGTGGCGATCTGGTCGCGCTCGCGCTGCGATAGGGGCCGCTGCGGCTGCTCACGCACCGGTGCGTCAGGATGATCGTCACTGTCGAACTTGTTGAAAAACGAGTGGGGCATGGCGGGCTGTGCCTTTCTTTTACCGACCATACAGTACCACAAGCACAGCAGGCGAACAGCGCAGCGGTGTCGCAACCCGTTATGGGAAGTACATTTAAGGAGGAGGCACCACGCGGCTTGTGGCCCCTCGCTTCTTCCAAAAGGCATGCTAGATACGCCAATATGGGCACGACGTTCCCACACGCCACAAACATCCATTACGGCCCCCACCATGCACAAACATCGCGGCTTTCCATCCCGTCTGCCGGGCACGGACTATCAATTCACTATTCGCCAGATCAACAAAAAGGGCCCGCCCAAACTTGTGGCGCGGGAGCGCTATCGCGACCGCAATCCCAAAGACCTCAACGCTGATCGCAATTTCCTCGCCTGCCTTATCAAGCACTTTGGTGACGAGCCATTTGAACGAGGCAATCTGGATGCTGGGCGCATCTCATGGCTGCTGGGCCGCGAAGTGGTGCCCGCTGAAGAGCCGTTTGATCCCGCAAGCTATGAGGCGCTGCTACGGGTGAACCGCCCGGTCGCAGAGCGCTCATTTCCCGAGGCTTTTGACGAAGAAAACTGGATCGACTGACCCATGCGGTGGGAAAGCGTTTGCTGGAAATGCGCGGCCGGATGGCTGGCGATTTGCGCAGGCTTGGCGACGCTCGTCTGGGCCATCGATGTTTGGGCGGTTTAGAGCCGTTTCCGTTCAAACGGAACCGTTTGAGCGAAAGAAACCGCGTTGAAACAACAAGCTGGAGCCAATCGGCGCTTCAAAGAAGCGGTGATTGGCTCCAAGCCATCTTTTGCCACGCGCGAACACCATCTAATCCCCCAGTTGCATTGACGTTTGGGCTCACAATTGTCCATCTGTCTGTCACGATTGTCAGTCGGAGGGGCTGACGGGGAGGATGCAGCCATGTTTAAGAAAATCCTGATCGCCAACAGGGGCGAAATCGCCTGCCGTGTGATCAAATCGGCCCGCGCCATGGGTATCAAAACCGTGGCTGTCTATTCTGACGCGGACCGCAATGCGCTGCACGTATCCATGGCGGATGAGGCGATCCATATCGGTCCGCCACCCGCAGCCGAATCCTACATCGTCATCGATAAAATCATGGACGCCATCCGCCAGTCCGGCGCGGAGGCCGTACATCCCGGCTACGGCTTTTTGTCAGAAAACCCTAAATTCGCAGCCGCATTGGAAAAAGAAGGCGTGGCGTTCATCGGCCCGCCCGTCGGCGCGATCGAGGCCATGGGCGATAAAATCACGTCGAAAAAGCTCGCAGCCGAGGCCGGCGTGTCCACCGTGCCCGGCCATATGGGCCTGATTGAGGATGCCGAAGAAGCGGTGAAGATCGCCACTGAGATCGGCTATCCGGTGATGATCAAGGCCAGTGCAGGCGGCGGCGGCAAAGGCATGCGCATCGCGTGGAACGATGATGAGGCGCGGGAAGGCTTCCAATCGTCCAAGAACGAAGCGGCCAGTTCTTTTGGCTACGACCGCATCTTCATTGAGAAGTTCGTCACCCAACCGCGCCACATCGAAATTCAGGTGCTCGGAGACAGCCACGGCAACTGCATCTATTTGGGCGAACGCGAATGCTCCATCCAGCGCCGCAACCAAAAGGTGATCGAAGAAGCGCCCTCACCTTTCCTGGACGAAAAAACGCGCAAAGCGATGGGCGAGCAGGCTGTCGCTCTTGCCAAGGCCGTGGACTATGCCAGCGCGGGCACGGTGGAGTTCATCGTGGACGGCGAGCGCAATTTTTACTTTTTGGAAATGAACACCCGCCTGCAAGTGGAGCATCCAGTCACCGAACTGATCACGGGCATCGACCTGGTCGAGCAGATGATCCGCGTCGCCCATGGCGAAAAACTGGCCATCAAACAGGATGATGTGAAGCTTAACGGTTGGGCTCTTGAAAGCCGCCTCTATGCCGAAGACCCTTACCGCAACTTCCTGCCATCCATCGGCAGACTGACCCGATACCGCCCACCACAGGAAGGCACAGCGGAGGACGGTACCATCGTGCGCAACGACACTGGCGTTTACGAGGGGGGCGAAATTTCCATGTTCTACGATCCCATGGTCGCCAAGTTGTGCACATGGGGGAAAGATCGTGCCGCTGCGCTCGAAGCGATGCGAACAGCGTTGGACCGGTTCGAGGTGGAAGGCATCGGCCACAACGTGCCGTTCCTGTCCGCCGTGATGGACCATGAGCGTTTCACCTCCGGCAACATCACCACCGCCTTTATCGAAGAGGAATATCCCGACGGTTTCGACGGTGTGACACCAAGCGAGGCCACTTCGCAGAGGCTGGCAGCCTGTGCCGCCGTCATGAACATGATCGCTCAGCTGCGCCGCACGCGCATTTCCGGCGGCTTGACCAATCACAAGCGGCGCGTTGGCAAAGACTGGGTTGTCCACTTGGGCGATGCGGCCCACCCGCTGACGCTGAAAGCCAAAAACGAGGGCGCAAAAATCAAGTTCGACGACGGCACCAAGATGAAGGTGCTGACCGACTGGCGGCCCGGCAACCCGCTGTTTGCGGGCACGGTGAACGGCGAGCCAATCGCAATCAAAGTCACCTCGACGGCAGGAGGCTACTCCCTGCGCCACCGTGGCGGCACTCTGGAAGCCAAAATACTGTCGCCCCGCATGGCCGAGTTAAACGGGCTGATGTTGGAGAAAATTGCACCCGACACGTCCCGCCAATTGCTGTGCCCCATGCCCGGTCTGGTGGTCTCCGTGCACGTCAACGAAGGCGACGAAGTGCAGGAAGGACAGCCATTGGCGACGGTGGAAGCCATGAAAATGGAAAACATCTTGCGCGCGGAAAAGAAAACCACGGTCGAAAAGATCAACGCCAAGGCCGGCGACAGCCTGGCGGTCGACGAGGTGATTATGGAGTTTGCCGCATCGTAACGGAAAAAGCGGGCGCTAAAGGAACCCTTCTGCGACCCGGTTGAAAATATCGGTCACCGGAACCCCAACGAGTGTAAAAGCGTAGACGCTGGCCACACCGATCATCAAAACGATGATTGAATATTCGATTGCGGTCGCGCCGCGTTCGTCCTTCACGAAGGCATTCACCAGACGCACCATTGTCATTCGCCTTCGATCTTTAAACGCTCAGGGTGAACATTAACGCAGAGACGTTAATTGCACATGAAGTGATGCTGACACCTTCCAGGCAACGCCTAATGGGCCGCTCAGCAGTTCGAACAATTGACACGCAAACCCTCAAACCCGCACCCTATGGCTTGATAGTCGGCCGTCCATCGCTGGTTGTGGTGGCTGCGCGACTGACGAGCGAAACCATAGGGGAAACACAGATGCGCCACTGGAGCCGCGGGAAACAACTGACACGTCTAAAGGGCTTAAAAGGTCTCGCTTTCAGCGCACGCATGATGGCTCTTTGCGCAACACTTTCTGCCTCAGCGGTTTGGGCACAAGACGGTGCGATGTCTTGGCAGTTTTATCAAAACGACCCGGCGTCCGCTGGACTGGATTTTGGTGTGCCCGAAACCGACAACATCGGTGCCCGCGCAGCATGTGGCGGAACGTTGGAAGCTGGCACAGCAACGCTGACGGTGGCCGTTGACTTCGGCGACAAAACAAACGGTGAGCCGATCACAGTCCGTTTCTCCGGCGGCGGATCAGAGCAAACCTACAAGGCCGCAGTCGTTCGTCCGGAGTCTGAAGAGGGTCTGTTTGGCGCGTCCGTCCCACTTTATCTCAACGATCCCCTGTTCGGAAAAATGGCGCGCCTAACCAGCATCGGCGCAGCGGTGCCCGGGTTTACCGCATCGCGTTTCGACCTGCAGACGGGGCAAGATGCGATCAAACAGTTCCTGCAAACTTGCAAGACTTTAGCCAACCCGACATCCGCCACCGACACAGGCGATGGTGCAACTGACAATACACCAGCATCGGACACGTCCGCCAACGCAAGCGAAATCCAGTCCGCCTTCAAATTTGCGCAGGAGCTGGATTCCGTCGTCGCTTATGAGGCGTTTTTGAAAAACTATCCCACCGGATTTTATGCAGACCTCGCCCGCGCCTACTTGGAAAAAGCGCGACGCAACGGCGACAGCAATGGTGCAACAGACACTCAAACCAATCAGCAAAATCAGGGGGATCTAACGGCCACTGGTCCGGATGCCGCGTCGGAAAGCGAACCCCAAAATGAACAACTGCCACCCTTGAACTTGCCAATAGCCAACACCCGTTGGGTCAATTTCTCCCATGAGCAGGACGAGGGGAATGCACGTTCCTACGCAGCCGGTGTGACAGGCAATGGCGTTCAATTCATCGCTTGGTGCGGAGCCGACAAACGCATCAATTTTGAACTCACCCAAAACGGACCGGACGCCTATCCGCAGTTCGATGCACGAGCGGCGCAGGGGCTTAACGGGCAATCCCAACCCATCGTGTTTTCCAACGGGCGTTCGTTTTCAAAAGCGTTCAGTGTGATGGGGCTCACCGGTGATGTGGTCATGGAGCCATCCGAAGCGGCAAGCAGCGCTTTTGTTTCTTCCCTGATCCGGGAAAACAGCATGACCATTGGTGTGGGCACATTTACGGTACCGTTCGGGTTACGCGGCAGCAAGCAGGCCCTGTGCAACGTAATCAACGCCTGCGACGCCACCAACGCACTCTGCGCCCGACCGGTTGCGGTAACCCCACCCCCTCGCAACGACAACACACGCCCTTCGCGGCCATCGACAGTCTGCCGTCCACGCTCCGTCCTGATCAATGGCGAGTGTATTTTGCGGCGATATGCTGATGAGTATAGGCGCAAACTGCGCCGAGAACAGCGTGGGTCCGGTATTCGGCCAAACCGTGATGGTTGCCGCGGCAACCGCATCCGCGTTGAGGGACAATGCATCCGGCGTTCAGAAGTGGCAGCGTTCTGCGGACCGGGCTTTCGTTTGCGAGGAAACCGGTGCGTCTCCCGGGCACAACGGCCATCAAACGGTGGCTGCGGTAGAGGCCAAAGGCGCTTGGAAGGCCAATGCATCCCACGGGCACTGGCTGCAGAGTTTTGCGGCCCCGGTTTCCGCCCACGGGGCACACGCTGCGTACGCCGCTAGGGCCGTTTCCGTTTGAACTGATACATCTCTTGTGTCGACCGTAAATCGGCGCTACCAGCTCGCTTCCTGCAAGGGGAATTGATGCAGGTAACTGGGGTTTTTTGTGCAGGTCACATAAAGCATACCCGGCGTGGTGCTGGCACCGCCACCCGAAATCCCCTTACACTCACCACTGTTGAGAAGCGTCAAACCAAAATGGCGCAATGCGATGACCACATCCTTGCGGATTTTCGACTTTGGACCCGGCAATTTTGAAAGCCGCTTATCACCCAGCGCCTTAGTGAAAGTCGTTGGGCGCGGTCCAATCGAAATGGGATCAGGCGTCGCGGCCTTGAACTCCACCGTAGGCCGTGCCGGCGCCGCAACAGCAACTTGCGTCACGTCTTCTGCGGGCTCAGCAGGAGCCGGTTCAGCCGCTTTTTCTTCATCAGACGGCGGAGCATACGTCACGCCGCCAGCGTTTGATGCGGGTGCGGCTGGCGCGTCCGTTTGATCTGTTGATGCGGTCTGTGCAGCAGCAGCAGCAGCAGCGGTAGCTTCCCGAGCGATGCGAGCGTCTTCAATCCGCTTGGCCTCGGCGGCAGCAGCCGCTTCACGCGCCTCAGCGGCCTTTCGGATCGCGTCTTCCTGCTCTTTTTGTTCTTCTGCCGAAATAACCTCCACACGGGCTTTCGCCTCACGCACAATCCTTTCCGTCCGCGCCTGTTGCCCCGCCTCTTCCGCCTGTTTGCGGATCAGCGCTTGCACCTCGTCCCATGAAAGTGTCTTGCGATCTTCTGCGCCCTTGGGCTTGCCATCTTCAACGCGAATACGCTCACGAAGAACAACCGTGCCATCGGCTGCGCGAACAGCCCCCTCTGGAAGGCTTTCTTCCGTCACAGCCGGATCAGGCGTTGCCCGGTCGGTTGTGTTGGGGGCAGGCAGCGTGGTGGCTGCCACCTGTGTCGGTTCTGCAGGTGCGGCAGGTGTATCAGTTGGGGCCGCCTGTTGAGCATTTTGGCCAAACACCGTGCCGGGACGGAAACTGGGCAACGCGACTTTGTCTGGGCGCGATGGGGCACTCACGCGCTTTGGCGCGGCCGGGGCGGGCTTGGGTGTGGCTGCAGCGGTTGTGGAGGCCAAAGCACTGGTCGGCACCCAAAGAGCCGGTTTTTCCGTAATACCAGCGCCAAAACTCGGCACCAGCTTTGCGCGGTCCAAAAATGCGGTCACCCGCGCCCAACCATCCTTCGTTTCAAATACGGTAGTTTTTGCACCCGCCTTAAAACCATGCCCGTTCACGGCGGTACAAGTCTTTGGACACAGACGCACAACGATGTTGCCATCGCCAAACGTGCGCGCTGTTTGCGCCTGCACGCCTTCAAAGGCGGCTACCATAAAGCACAGCAACAGCAGTGACTTGAAGATCCCGGTTACAAAACGCATCACAAACCAACCCAAATTTCTTTCGGTTTCGCAGATTGTTTCACAATAGCGAAACCACCCGCCAAAAGGAATTTAACAGTTTGTTAACGCTGTTGGGAAGGACGGCCCCCATTTATCGTTAACGGGTCACACTGCAGCCGTGCTGCGATTTTGTGCCTTTCCGAATGTCTTGGCGCGGCGGTGCCCTTGCTGCTAATCACGAACAGTACGATTGCCGCCAAGGCAATTGGGTCGAACGGGAGATCGGATTCGCCATGTCAAAAGCCACCGCAAAAGCGAACCCTCAGACGCCGACTGCATCTGCAATGCCAAGAGACTGGCTGGATCTCGCCAGCAAAGAAATGAAGGGCGGCGACCCGCAAACCCTCGTTTGGAACACGCCGGAAGGCATCGCTGTGAAGCCGCTTTATACGGCTGATGATCTCGCCCATCTGCCCCATCTGACCCAAGAAAGCCTGCCCGGCCAAGCACCTTTCACGCGTGGA
>JBCBYZ010000009.1:0-43315 GCA_039815595.1 Pseudomonadota bacterium
CCGGTTGCCAACTTGCTCACGCAATTGGGTGATCAGCAGGCCGCTGCTCAGGAAGCGCGTAAGATCGAAATCAAAGCACTGGTGGAGCGTGGTCTGGTTCAAGATCGCCTGTCTCTTGATCAAGCAGTGGGCCTGACGGCGGCTGTCGCGGATGTTCCTACTCTCGCATTTGCTGCTGCGGCTTCAGGGTTGGAGCAGTTCGAGCTGCGGGCGCATTCTGATCACTCCAAAGCTGTGATTGACCATTATGCTACGGCAGGGACGTTCCTTTGGGTGGGGGAAGATGGCCAGCCGACCCCACAGGCGCGGGCGCTTGCCGATGTTCTTGAGACCGCCGAACAATATGGATTGAATGCCCAGCATTACGCTGTGCGTTTTCCGATTACCGTCAACGCGTCCACAAATCAGGACGATGCGGAACTTGCCCGCTTTGATCTGGAACTTAGCCTGGCCGCACTCCGCTACGCGATTGATGCGAAGCATGGGCTGGTAAAAGCGGGCCGTTTGAGCCGTTTCCACGACTTCAAGCAAAACAAGCCTCAGCCCGTCGAAACGTTCGCCGCTTTGACAGAGGCAAGTGATCCGGCTGCCTATCTTTTAGCGTCTCATCCTGCCGAACCTGCTTTTGAGGTTCTTCGTCAGGAAATGATCGAGCTGTCCGAGGAAGTGCGCCGCTCCAAGGCCGTTTCCATCAAAGCCGGCACGTTCCTCAAGCCCGGAGGCACAAGCGACCAGCTGCCCGCCATTGTTGAAGCCATCAGCCGTAAGTTCTCTACCGAACTTCGCCAGAAACATGCCGACGTTATCTCCTCAGACCATTCGGAGGGGCTATACAGCGAAGCGGTTGTGGCCATGGTCAAGGACTTTCAAAAGTCGCAGAAACTGTCCCGTGACGGGATCATCGGGCGCAACACGCTTGGTCGCCTTAAAACAGCCAATCCGAAATCGCGGTTGAACAAAGTCAAACTCGCAATGGAAAGGTTGCGCTGGCACCCCGACCGTTTTGGCGATGCCCATGTGTTCATCAATCAGCCGGCTTACCGCGCCAGCTACATGCGTAACGGCAAGACGGAACTTTCCATGAAGGTGATCGTCGGCAAGCAGGCAAACCAGACAAACTTCTTCCACGATGAAATCGAGTATGTGGAGTTCAACCCGTATTGGGGAGTGCCGCGGTCTATTTTGGTCAACCAAATGTTGCCGCGCTTGCGCAGCAACCCGGGTTATCTGGACGCCAAGGGTTGGGAAGTGACCACCGGTTCGGGTCGTCGGGTTTCTTCCAGTTCGATTAATTGGAGCAATGTGGGGGCCAATTTCCCTTACAATGTGCGCCAACCCCCGGGCCGCAGAAACGCGCTTGGCGAACTCAAGATCATGTTCCCGAATAAGCACGCGATCTACATGCACGATACGCCAGCCAAAAACCTGTTTTCTCGCCGCACGCGCACATTCAGCCACGGTTGTGTGCGTCTGGAAGATCCGCGCGCTATGGCAGCGGCTGTGTTGGGAACCAGCGTTGGTTCTGTCGCCAAGAGCATCAGCACAGGTAAGAACCGCAAACGCAGCCTTAAAACAAAGCTTCCGGTGTATGTGAGCTATTTTACCGCTTGGCCCGATGATAGCGGCAAAATTCGCTATTACAGCGATATGTATGGTCGCGACACCGGTTTGTTGAAAGCGCTGGAGCGCGAGGATGCTGCCCGTCAAAAGGCTGGCCGGGCATAAGTCGGCTTGGTTCTGGCGGGCTGGTTCCGCCGGTTTGCACAACACTGTAAATACAGTTTGAGTGGCTCACCCGAGGGGGTGGGCCGCTTTTTTATATCGGCACCAGCGGTGGCCACTGTGTCCGCCTGTCGGCTCGTGTTAAACGTGCCGTATGGAAATACAGTCCGACCAAGTCAAAGAGACGGCCGCCGCTGAAGAACAGACGGATACTCCGGACATCTACACCGAAGACGGTGCGGTTCGTGAAACCCTGCTCGGTCAGATTCGGCAGTCGCTGGAGAGCCAAAACCGCGAGCAGTCGCTTGATGCGCTGCGTGATCTGCACGAATCCGAAGTTGGCGACATTCTCGAGGCTCTAGAGCCGAACGAACGCAATCAGCTTGTGGAACTGGCTGGCGAACAGTTCGACTTCGCCGCCCTCACCGAAGTTGATGAGGCGATCCGTCTTGAAGTCATTGAGAACCTGCCCAACGAACAGGTTGCATTGGCCGTCCGGGAGTTGGATTCCGATGATGCGGTTTTCATTCTTGAAGATCTGGAAAGCGCTGACCGCGAAGAAATCCTTTCGCAAATTCCGTTCCAAGAGCGGATACGCCTGCGCCGTTCTTTGGACTATCCCGAAGAGAGCGCCGGACGTCGTATGCAGACGGAGTTTATCGCGGTGCCACCCTTTTGGACGGTGGGGCAGGCGATTGACTACATCCGGGCGGGGGAAGACTTGCCCGACCGTTTTTCGCAGCTGTTTACTGTCGATCCCGCGTTCAAACTCACCGGAACCGTTCCGCTGGATACGTTGCTACGCGCCAAGCGGCCCGTCGTTCTGGAAGAGATTCAAGACACCAATTCCCACCCTGTGCCCGCCACGATGGATCAGGAAGAGGCGGCCATGGTGTTTGAGCAATACGACCTTCTTTCAGCCCCCGTGTTGGATGAGCATGAGCGTCTCGTGGGCGTCTTGACCATTGATGACGTGGTTGACGTGATCCAGGAGGAGGCTGCTGAGGACATTCGGCGTCTGGCCGGTGTGGGCGATGAGGAGTTATCGGACAGCATTGCCGATATCGCGCGATCTCGCTTTGGCTGGTTGGTGATCAACCTTTTCACCGCCGTTTTGGCCTCGGTCGTGATCGGGCTGTTTGATGGTACTATTGAGCAGATGGTGGCGCTGGCCGTCCTGATGCCCATTGTTGCCTCCATGGGCGGCAATGCGGGGACGCAAACCATGACAGTGGCTGTCCGTGCTTTGGCAACACGCGATCTCGATACGTACAACACCCGCAAAATCATCCGCAAAGAGCTCATCGTCGGCTTCGTCAATGGTATTGCGTTTGCCCTATTGATCGGGGTCATCGCCGCCTTTTGGTTTGAATTGCCATCGCTTGGCGTGGTCATCGGTATCGCGATGGTGGTCAACATGGTGTGTGCGGCGGCGTCGGGCATCTTGATCCCCATCGCGTTGCAAAAACTGGACGCCGACCCTGCCATCGCGTCTGGCGTATTCGTGACCACGGTTACGGATGTTGTTGGCTTTTTTGCCTTTCTCGGTCTGGCGGCCTGGTGGTACGGAATTTAGGGCGTGAGCACCAATTGCCGCATGCGCAGTTGACTTTTACGTAAATCAGCGATCATACCTTTGCGTATCCTGTGCCCTGTTGAGTCCCCATGCGCGAAACCTACACAATCACTGAATTGACCAAGGAATTTGGTGTCTCTACCCGCACAATTCGGTTCTACGAAGATGAAGGGCTGATCAAGCCAATCCGCCGGGGTCGCACGCGCCTGTTTCGGCCATCGGATCGCGTTTTGTTGCGCCAGATTTTGCGCGGCAAACGTTTGGGTTTCTCTATCGCCGAGATCAAAGAAATCATCGAAGTCTATAAGGCTCCTTCGGGCGAAGAAGGACAGATCAATCTCATGCTTGCGCGCATTAACGAAAAGCGCGACGAGTTGGAACAGAAGCGCCAAGACATCGAAGACACGATGCGGGAGATGGACGAGGCCGAAGAAAGTTGTTTAGGACGGTTAGCGGAATTGGGTGTGTCTCAATAACGGCTTATTCGACCTAACGTTAAGCCAACAGACTGGTTCCCCATCCCAAAGCTGCGCAGATGGCCAGAACCAGGGGCAGGCTGTGCTTTTGCCAAAGCAGCAGAGCTGCAGCCACCAGCGCAATGAACACGGCACGCCATTCCAAACTGGCAACATCAGGAACAAAAGCGCGGAACGGGCCGTAAGTCTCTTCATTGACACTCTCAAAAAAAACGTTGAGCGCAAACCAAAGCGACAGGTTGAGGATAACGCCCACTACCGCTGCTGTGATCGCGTTGAGCGCTCCGCGCAAACGGGGTTGATGGCTGAGGCGATCCACAAAGGGTGCGCCTGCAAAAATCCACAGGAAGCAGGGTGCAAACGTTACCCAAAGCGTGATGCCCGCCGCGATTGCTCCATAAACGAGGCCACCTTGTTTGGCGGCTGCCAGAAAGCCGACAAACTCTGTGACCAAGATCAACGGACCGGGCGTCGTCTCGGCCAGTCCCAAACCGTCCATCATTTCCCCGGCGGTCAGCCAACCGGAAGACTGCACAACGTCCTGCGCCATGTAGGCTAGTACAGCATAAGCGCCTCCAAACGTGACGATGGCGAGTTTGGAGAAAAACAGGGCGATCTCTGTCAGCAGGCTGTCCGGCAAAAGCACCCAAAGAGCAGCCAGCGGCGCGAGCCAGATGGCGCCCCATGTCGCAATCGTTTTCTGTAAATGACCGGACGGGATGGCCACTTGGGCCGCGCTGGCCGCCAACTCATCTTGGTTTAAGGGGGTGCCGCTGGCCGTCCAAAACCCGTAAGCGGCGGCTAAGATAATGAGCAACGGAAACGGCATATCGAGGAAGAAAATTCCAATAAAGGCCACCGCTGCGATAAGCCAATGATCAATGCCTTTTAAGGCGCGCTTCGACACTTTCAGCAAGGCTTCGATGACCACGATGACCACGGCGGCTTTGACGCCCAAAAACAAAGCTTCCACCAGTGGTACTGCGCCGTAGAGCATGTAGACCGTTGCGAGTGCCAACATTACAAATGCGCCGGGCAACACAAATAAAAGCCCCGCGATGATACCCCCCAACACACCGTGGGTGCGCCAACCGGAATAGGTGGCCAGTTGCATCGCCTCCGGCCCGGGCAGCAACATGCAAAAGGACAGCGCATTCAGATACTGGTTTTCGGTCAGCCATTTGTGACGTTCCACGATCTCCCGATGCATAAGCGCGATTTGCGCCGCCGGGCCACCGAAGGACAGCACACCCACCCGCGCCCAGACGCGGGTGAGGTCGGAAAGGCTGGTGGGGCCACTGGTTGCATCTGTGCTTGAGCTGATTGTGTCACGCGCTTGGTTTTCGTCTTGCGTGGTCATCAGCGCGCACTCCGTTTGGCAGCCGGGAAGGTCGAGGGGTCGGGCGTTACCGACGATGGGGTGCCTCGTGCCCAATGGGTAAGCCCGTCCAAAACGGGAAGCAATGCGTCCAGTCTTGCTCGATCATCACGAACGCTATGTGACAATCTCGTGAACCAGTGCAGGATATTGCTGTTGGAGTTTTCAAAAACCGTGCCGATCGTACCCAACCCGGGCACAGGGGTCGCAAAGTATACAAGCGTAGCGCGCAGGTCTTCAACGATGCTGGCTGCTAGCTGCATGGACGGCGCATCGGTTTTGGCCTGTGATACTGTCGATCGTGTTCGAATCAAAACGAATCTGACCTGTCGATGCTCACCAATTCTGACCTGATTGAACTGACGGCTTTTCGGCGCGCGTTGCACCAATGGCCGGAGGTTTCAGGAGAAGAGGCTGAAACAGCCAGGACGATCATCAGAGCTTTGGAAAGTTTGACACCGTCTCGCATTGTCGCAGGCTTGGGTGGCCACGGCGTTGCTGCCGTTTTCGACAGCGGTAAGCCCGGCCCAACCGTGCTTTTTCGTGCGGAACTGGACGCATTGCCCATTCAGGAGATTTCGCAACAGGCGTGGGTGTCTAAAGTGCCGGGCAAAGGCCACTTATGCGGTCATGATGGACATATGACCACACTGCTTGCGCTTGGGCGGTTGCTCTCCCGCAAACCCGTTGAAACCGGACGGATCGTGTTGATGTTTCAACCCGCGGAAGAGGACGGCAGCGGCGCGCGGGCGGTGGTGGCTGATCCCGCATTTGCTGATATCGCGCCGGCTTGGGCGTTTGCGATCCACAACGAGCCGGGGCGCCCGTTTGGGACGGTGTCCACCCGCGCAGGCCTGATCAATTGCGCCTCACAAGGTTTGGCCATCACAATGACGGGTAAAACGGCCCACGCGGCGAACCCGGAAGATGGTGCCTCGCCCACCATCGCTTTGGCCAGTTTGGTGGAGCGCCTGTCCAGTCTTGGCACGGGTGGCGCGCTGGATGACGATTTTCGTTTGGCAACGGTCACGCACGTAAGCGTTGGCGAACCGACCTTTGGCATTGCCCCGGGCGAGGGGCGGCTTTTTGTGACCCTGCGCGCATCGAAAGATGAAGCTTTGGAAAACATGGATGCCGCTGCCCGGGCCATGGCCGAGGAGGCCGCCCATGTGCATGGTTTGGCGGTGTCCTTTGAGTTTCGGGACCATTTTTCCGCGTCAATCAACGATGCGGAGGCAGCCAAGATTGCGGTAAAGGCCATGGACGCATTGGGCATTGCGCATAGCGAGAAGGGGCTGCCCATGCGGGCGTCGGAAGATTTTGGGGTTTTTGGCTGGAACGCCAAAGCGGCGATGCTGTGTTTGGGGCCTGGGGAAGACCATCCCGCACTGCACAACCCGGACTATGATTTTCCGGACGATCTGATTCCCATTGGCGCAGCGATATTTGAGCGGATCGCCCGCGACATCACCCAAGGATGATGATGGCTGTATTGCAGCTTGATCTTTGCTCGAATGGGGCACTCAATACGGCTTTACTGTTGCAACTTTAGCCGGGACATCGTGCCGACATGCTGAATTACCTCACACTCATTCTCGGTTGCCAATTGGTGGGGGAACTCACCACGCAGGCATTGCAAGCGCCTGTGCCAGGGCCGGTGGTTGGCATGGTTCTGCTTTTTACTTTTTTGATGGCTCGAGGGTCCGTTCCCAACGATTTGGCCAGCGTTGGCGATACGCTTTTGCGGTATCTGTCTTTGATGTTTGTGCCAGCGGGTGTCGGTGTGATGTTGCATTTCAAACTGCTGGGCGATGACTGGCTTCCCATCGCCGTGGCGCTTTTGATAAGCACGATTTTGACCATCATCGTCACCGCATGGGTGATGGTGTGGTTGACGCGTGCCGATCCCCCCGCCGTCGGCCCCGAAGCTGGTTCCCACCCTAAGGACGGAGCGGCCTAGATGGGAGAGCTTCGCGATGTATGGGTTTACCTCAGCGCCACGCCGCTGCTGCACCTCACGCTGACGCTGGCCGCGTTTCAATTTGGATCATGGGTCTATTCCAGAGGTAAGATGAACCCGACCCTGAACCCCGTGCTGTTGGCAGTCGTGTTGATTGTCGCTGTGCTGCTCGTCACAGGCACACGGTATGACGCTTACTTTGAAGGTGCTCAGTTTGTCCATTTTCTGCTGGGGCCAGCCACCGTCGCTTTGGCGATCCCGCTCTATCGGCAGTTTGAGCGTGTCCGTCGGTCTGCGCTGGCGGTGTTGGTGAGCATATTGGCGGGCTCTACGACGGCCATGCTGTCGGCGGTTGGTATTGGGTATGTGTTGTCGGGATCTTCCGACACGCTGATTGCGCTTGCGCCTAAATCCGTCACCGCACCGGTCGCTATGGGCATTGCCGAACAACTGGGTGGATTGCCGTCGCTCACCGCCGTCTTGGTTTTGATAACCGGCATTACCGGCGCGGTGCTTGGCCCCTATGTACTCACCCTGATTGGGGTGAAGGACTGGGCTGCGCGGGGTCTTGCCATGGGTACTGCAAGCCACGGCATCGGCACGGCGCGAGCTTTGCAGGTCAGCGAGATTGCAGGCGCGTTTTCCGGCCTCGCCATGGGGTTGAACGCGCTGGCAACCGCTATCTTGCTGCCGCTGCTCTGGGGTTTTTTCTTTTAGAGCCGCTACCGTTCAAACGGAGACTTTTCGCGTTTAACGGTCACAGCCGGCGGGCAGTCTGTACCGCCAGGCGGAATTCCTGCGTGCGGGTGAGCTCTTCCGCCACGCGCGGGTCGGAACCGCGAGCGATCATCTTTTGGAACACCCGCGTGGCAACCTTGTCTTTTTCGATCGCGTCATAAGGAAGGCTGGCACTGGCCGCGCGCGAGAAGCGGGTTGCCTCCCGGAAGCTGCTGGTGGTCACCGGAACGCTTTCAAACCCGGGACAGCCTTGGACAATCGAGCCTTCATCGCGCTCCGCATCCGTTTTGGTGCGCTCATAGGCCATGGCCATCAAACGGCACTCTGCAGCGATGGCTTGTTGTTTGGACGTGTCGACCTTGGGCGGTGCAGCAAAACTCGACGTGTCTGTGGTTGTGCAGGCGCTCAACAGAGCAACACTTAAGACGGCACATGCTGCGCTTAAGCCCGTCAGCGGTCGTCTTGTCCTAGCGTTCATGCGTATCGGCTCCCATCGCCCGTGCGGCCAGAGTCTTTAAGTGCGAGCTTACGCCCAACGGCGCACAGCTTTTGCGTAGTCTCGCCAAGCTGCCCCAAACTTCTCTTCCATATGACGTTCTTCGCGTTTGATTGCGAGTTCTTGAAGCAGAAAAAACAACACAAGTGCGCCAATAAAGAACCACCGGCTGCCAAGGGCAAACCCGAAACCCGCCACCAGCAAGACATTGGCAAGGTAAATGGGATTGCGGGAGTGTGCGAAGGGGCCGTCCATAATCAAAGCCGTGGCCGCTTTATGCGGCATGATGTTGGCGCTGTGGCGGCGAAACGTCATCAGCGCCCAAACGTCCACCGCGATCGCGACCACGATCAACAACACGCCCGTATAACGCATAAACGGCGTCACCTGCTCCGGCTCCCAGCCCAAGGGCAGCAGAATGTCCAGCACATAACACATGGCCAAAGTCGCCACCGTCATCAGCGGCGGCAGCGGGTATTTGTTGGGTGCGGACGTGTCGGACATGGTGCTTTTGCGGAGTTGTGAGTTGGCAGGTTTTGGCTGTCGCAAGAGGTAGCAAGACCAGCCGATGTGCACAACGGCAGGCAATTTATAAGTGACTACATTGACACGTGAGTAATTTGTCACTTATAAGGTTGCCATGGATACGATTTTCAAAGCGCTGAGCGACGACACACGACGGCAAATCCTCGACATGCTGCATGCCAAGGACGGTCAGACACTGTCTGAACTGGAAGCGAGTGTTGCGGCGGCCGGTTTCGAGATGACGCGGTTTGGCGTTATGAAGCATCTAAAGGTTCTGGAGGCTGCGCATCTGGTGGTGAGCCGCAAAGAGGGGCGGTTCAAATACCACTACCTCAATGCAATTCCGCTGCAGCAGGTGATGGAGCGCTGGATTGAACCCCTAACACAACAACCGCTCGCGCGGGCGATGATTGGTCTGAAAACGAAACTAGAAGGAGAGAGCACTATGACCGAGCAAATTCAAACCAAACCCGATTTCGTCATGCAAACCTATATCAAGACCACGAGAGAGCGCTTGTGGGAGGCGCTGACGGATAGCGATCTTTCCACCCAGATCAGTTTTATGGGGGCAACCACCCGCACAGCCTGCGAGCAAGGAGGTCGGTTTGATCAGTTCGCCCCGGATGGCTCTTTGATGGTCGGAGGAAAAATCCTTCAAATCACGCCAATGGAACGTCTTGAAGTGACGTTTGAACCCAATTGGGCTGAAACTCCGGGCGCTGTATCGCGTTGTGTCTACGAAATTGAGCAGCAGGGCGAGGCCTGTTGTTTGACTATCCTGCACTACGAACTTGTGGAAGACACAGACGATGTGGCCGATGGTTGGGCGCGGGAGATCTCCAGTCTTAAGTCCTTCTTGGAAACAGGCTCCGGCCTGAATTTCGCAGCGTAGAAGGTTTGGGCTAAGCAACGCACACTCTGCTTTTGATGCTGGCAAATCCGCTCACCAGCAAGTGCCGACCGCTTGACGGATTAGGGTGTCGCGTGAAACTGAACGCCCACCGCACACCCACCCTACGCTGGAACTCACATGTCTGTCACGCTGCGCCCGTTCCAAGAGGGTGACTACGATGCTTGGTATCCGCTTTGGCAGGGGTATCTGACCTTCTACAAGTCATCCGTGGAAGATGAAGTAACCCGTCACACGTTTGGGCGGATCGTCGATCCCGATGGCGACATTTACGGGTTTGTTGCTGAAGACGGGTCCGGGACTATGTTGGGTTTCGTCACTTACCTGTTCCACGCGCACACGTGGTCGAAGGAGGGGCGGTGCTACCTGGGCGATCTGTTCACCACAGCGGATGCCCGTGGCAAAGGCATTGGACGACAACTGATCGAGGCAGTCTACGATGCCGCACGGACGCGTGGTGCATCACAGGTGTATTGGCTGACGCAAGAGTTTAATTATCCGGGCAGGATGTTGTACGACAGCGTGGGCGACCACACGCCGTTCATCAAATATCACAAGAACCTTTGAGCCATGATCCCCAACGACATTCCCACCTTTAATTTCAACCTTGGCGAAGAGGCGGATATGCTGCGCGACAGTGTTCGGTCGTTCTCGCAGGATCAGATCGCGCCACTGGCGGCGAAGATCGACAAGGAGGATTGGTTCCCCCGCGAGCTTTGGCCGGAGATGGGGTCTCTGGGCCTTCACGGAATCACGGTGCCGGAAGAATGGGGCGGTGCCGGGCTGGGCTATCTGGAACACTGCATCGCAATGGAAGAAGTGAGCCGCGCCTCAGCATCGGTTGGTCTGTCTTACGGCGCGCATTCGAACCTATGCGTCAACCAATTGTCCCGCTGGGGCAATGATGACCAGAAGACCCGCTATCTAGACAAGCTGGTGAGCGGAGATCATCTGGGTGCTTTGGCCATGAGCGAACCAGGATCAGGCTCCGACGTGGTGTCTATGAAACTGCGGGCCGACAAAAAAGGCGATCGCTACGTCCTCAACGGATCAAAGTTCTGGATCACAAATGCGCCGCAGGCGGACACGCTGATCGTCTATGCGAAAACTGACCCGGACGCCGGTCCCAAAGGCATAACGGCCTTTTTGATCGAGAAGGACTTTGCCGGATTTTCCATTGCGCAGAAGCTGGACAAACTGGGCATGCGCGGGTCTGAAACCGGTGAACTGGTGTTCGAGAATTGCGAAGTTCCCGAGGAAAATGTGCTTGGCAAACTCAATGGCGGTGTCGGGGTGCTGATGTCCGGATTGGACTATGAGCGAGCCGTATTGGCAGCCGGGCCATTGGGCATCATGCAGGCAGCGATGGATATCGTCATGCCCTATGTTCACGAGCGCAAACAGTTCGGCAAAGCCATCGGTACGTTCCAACTGATCCAAGGCAAGATCGCGGATATGTATGTCGGCATGAATGCCTGCAAAGCATACGTGTATGCCGTTGCTCGGGCTTGCGACCGCAGTGAAACCACCCGCGAAGATGCGGCAGGGGCCATCCTTTACGCATCGGAGAAAGCGACCAAGCTGGCACTGGATGCGATCCAGCTGCTTGGTGGAAACGGCTATATCAACGACTATGCCACCGGACGCCTTCTTCGCGATGCGAAGCTTTACGAGATTGGCGCCGGCACAAGCGAAATCCGCCGTATGCTCATCGGCCGTGAACTGTTTGAGAAGACCGCATAAGTCTTTTAACCACGTTGATCGTCCGCGCCGGATTTTCGGGGCACTTTGACAAGATTTAACCTGCATTTGCCATGGTCCCTTCGGGTGTGGGGTCTGATTTGGGAACTGTGGGACCGGGTATGCTGGACTTTAGGCAGCAAGACGCGCAGGCCGTGCTGGCTGGAGAGGCTTATGGCAGTCTCTTTGACGCTGCAGGTTTGTCCCCGTTTCAGCACCCGCTTTGGCTCATCCCGTTTTACGCAACGCTGGCTCCGCATCGAGGCGCGCAACCGGTTTGGATATCGATTTTCGACGGTGATGCGCTGGTGGGGGCTGTGCCGCTGATTATCCGCAAGAAGTCCGGTCTGAACCTGCTTGAAAGTACGGATTTGGGCGTTTCAGACTATGCTGCGCCGGTGCTGTCAGAGTTGTGTTTGGCCAAGCTGCAAGCGGACGAGAGTTCCGCCAAGCGATTTTTGGCGGCTCTGCCATCTCATGACGTCCTGCGCGTGCGCCCAGTCCGTGAAGATCATGCGATGCTGTGGCATTGCTTGTTGGGTTTTGAACCGCAGCCGCTGGGCTTTGGCGCCCATGCGGTGGCGTTGGAACCACCATTTGAAGACTGGCGCGCGGCCAATCTGGACCGCAGTTTCGCCAGCCAGGCCCGGCGCAAAGGCAAGCGATGGCGAAAGCAACACGATGTCTCTTTGGACAGACTCGAAAACCGCGACGCCATTAAAAACGCCATTGTGAGACTGGCAGACTTGCGCTCCGGGCGGTTTGAGGGCGATCCCATTCAAGAAGAGCCAGTTGTCCGGTTTTACGCGCAGGTGGCGGCAGCCGGCGCGGCTGAACACCTTACTGAGACTTGGGAAGTTAGTTCTGATGGTGCGTCGGTTGGCATCCTGTTTGGGCTTACCCATCGAGGGCGGTTCCACTACCTGCTGATCGGAGTGGACTATGACGGCTATGGCCGCCACTCCCCCGGTTTGCAGATGTATGAAGGCATCATTGAAGATTGGATGGGACGGGGCGGCACCAGCTTCGATTTCACAATCGGCGATGAGCCCTTCAAGAAAAGCTATGGCTGCGTGGAGACCCCTATGGTTGGGTTTTTACGAACCGGTTCTTTGAAAGGGCGCTTGGCCACTTTGGTGATGGGGAAGCGGTTGATGGGTACCACCGGGGAGGTTGCGTGATGGCGGCGCGTGCGGACTTTCTTGAAAATTCTATTTTGATTGCAGCACATCCCGATGACGAGTTGTTGTGGTTTGGCTCCATCTTGAAAGACGTGAACGAGGTGCTGCTGGTCTTCGAGGACTATTGGCCAGACCCCAGGATCGGTCCTGCGCGGGCCAAGGCCCTTGCACAGTTTCCACGTCCTGCCGTGAGCAGTCTCAAGATTCCGGAAGCTGCGGTTTATGGCTTGGCGGATTGGAGCAATCCGATACTGGACGACTTTGGTTTGGCTTTTGGGGCAAATGTCGTTGTGCGGGATGCCAAGCAAAGCGCACTGCGTCTGCTGGGCAAAAGCGCTGCGCCGGAAGAGGGCATCCGGGCGGCCTACGAAAACAACGCGGCGGTCATGGAACAGGCTTTTCGCAGCAAACTGAAACGCGGACAAAATGTGTTCACCCACAATCCGTGGGGTGAATACGGCCATGAGGATCATGTGCAGGTGTTCCGCGTTCTGGACCAGTTGCGCGACGAAATTGGTTTCACGCTTTGGATGTCAAACTATGTGACTGAACGCAGCCTGCCGCTCGCGCTGCGCTATTTTGGGCACAAGCCGAATCGTGTGATTCAACGTCCTGTGGATGCGGAGTTTGCGGAACAGGTGGCTGACGTTTACCGCCAAACCAATACGTGGACCTGGGCGCAGGACTGGCGTTGGTTTGAGACGGAGCACTTTATGGAAGCGCCTCGTGGGGTAAAACCACCGACGTCGCAAGGCAGCCTTATGCCACTTAACTTCTTCAACATTGATCCAGTTGCTTAGGTTGCGGTTAGGTCTAATCAGTGGGGTGGGCCTCGAATGCGTCTGCCGTACAGGCCTCCACGATCGCGCGGCCTGCAGGGTCTTTGGATAGATTGAGGGCACCGCTGCCCACGTCCGCCATCAAAGAGCCGTTCACCAACTTGTCCTGCATACAGCCGCAATAGGTTTGGCAGAAGGTCTGTGACTGTACGGCCACGCATTGATTTTGGCACAGTTGCGAGAAGGCTGGGGCAAAATCCGGTGGGCCGGCAACGAATTGAAAAACCCAGATCAAGCCCAGCATGATGGGCTGATGCACCAGATAGTAGACCAGTGAGTGACGCCCAATAAAGGACAGTGGCCGACCGGCCGGGGAGGGGACAGGCGTTGCAGCGGCCTTTCGCCAAAGCGATGGGCTCATAGCTTGCGCGGTTGCAACGCCCAGCAGGGTGGCTGCAAACCACGGGAAGAGTGGCACATAGTCGTTCGACAGGGGTGGCGTTGGGCTCATTCCCACCCACCAAAGCAGCGGTGCTTCAAAGACCTCATTTGTGAGGGACAGGCCAACCGATCCCACAAGCAATGCTGCTGCTAAGGTCATCCACCACTGCAAGCGTAGGAAGGGGAGGGCCAAGACGCTGAACAGGGCGATGGCGTGGAGAATACCGAAGAAGATGAACCCGCCGGGTATCGCAAACCAAGTGACAAGCGAAATGATGGCCGCCGCCCCGGCCACTTGTGCCAGCCGGCTGAGGAACGGGCGTTTGCGTAAGCCGTTTCCATGGCCCAGCACCAAGCTGATGCCGACCAAAAACAAGAATGAAAACGCGATGGCCCGCGCGAAGAGCACCCAAAAACCGGTGGAAGCCGTGTCCGGCAACACGTATCCGAAAAAACCCAAATCCCAGACGAAGTGATAGAGCGTCATCGCCAGCAGCGCGAAGCCGCGCAACTGATCCAGCAAGGTAACACGCCCCAGCAGTGGGCCGGTCTTTTCGTTCTGCGCTCTTGGCTCTGTCAGGATGATGTCCTTTTTTGTTGGGTAGCTGTGGTCCAAATGGGATAGCCAACTTGATTGTACCGCCTCTGCGGACGGTGCTAGCCTTGGCATAAGCGCGGTGATTTGCCAAAGCGCCGTTGGCGCAACGCGTTTGGAAACAGTGAAGGAGCACCTTTATGAATCTTCTCCCCGCAAACGGAGCGAACATCCCCGCCTTGGGTTTGGGCACCTGGCAATTGCGCGATGAAGTTTGCTCATCAATGGTGGAGCAGGCCCTGCGCGAGGGCTACACCCATGTCGACACCGCCATCATGTATGAAAACGAAACCGCCGTGGGTGCTGGCATGCGCGCTTCCGGGGTGGCCCGGGACGATGTGTTTTTGACGACGAAAATCTGGCCCACAGAGGTGACCGAGACGGCTTTCTACGGGGCCATTGAGGCGAGCCTCGCGCGGTTGGATGTGGGTCCCGTGGACATGCTGTTGATCCACTGGCCACCGAAGACGGCTGAGCCTGCCTTATGGGCGAAGCTGATGAACGGGGCTGCCGAACGCGGCTTCACCAAACGTATTGGGGTGTCCAACTTCACCATACCGCTGCTCAAAGCCATGGTGGCCGCCAGCGACAGGCCCATCGCCTGCAACCAGGTGGAGAACCATCCCTATCTCGATCAATCGCGTTTACGGTCGGCTTGTGCTGAACATGGTGTGGCGATGATTGCCTATTGCCCGCTTTATCGCGGCGGTCCTTTGTTTGAAGAACCTGCCGTGCTTAGCGCGGCGCAGGCTCATGGCAAAAGCCCAGCCCAAATCGTGCTGCGCTGGCATGTTCAACATGAAGGTGCCGGGGCAATTCCGAAGACGGCGACACCGGCCCGTTTGGCCGAAAACGCGGCGATCTTCGATTTTGAAATCACCGCCGCAGAAATGGCAGCGATTTCCGCCCTCGGCAGCGCGGGCGAGCGGATATGCGATTTTGAGTTTTCGCCGGAATGGGATGCGGCTTAAGTATCCGCAGTTACAGTACGCCGCTCAAGCATACTTCCTCATGTCGTCTATAGCGCTTTGAGTGTCCTTAACGCGCTCGCATTTGAAAACGGGTCGTGGCGCAGTCTTGCACAACACGGACGAGCCGAGTGCTCACGGGACACTGCACATGAAGACGGTTGCCGCACTGGTTTTTCCAGGTTTTGAAACATTGGACTACTATGGCCCCATTGAAATGCTGGGAGGCATGGGCGGTGAGACACAGATCATCACCGTCGCTAAAGACAGTGAACCTGTTCCCAGCGTTCACGGCCAGCGAATAATGATCGATAAAACGTTTGCTGACGGCAGCGATTACGATTTGCTGTTGGTGCCCGGCGGAGATTCAGGCCTGGAGGCGGCGAAAGACGGGGACCTGATGGAATGGTTGCGTGCCGCTTCTTCCCTTGCGGAACGGGTGATGGCTGTCTGCACTGGAACCGTGATGTTGGGTATGTCGGGGGTGCTCGATGGCCGCAAAGCAACAACCAATAAATTGGACTTCACCAGCACCGTCCACCTCGCCCCCAATGTGGAATGGGTGAAACAGGCGCGATGGGTGAAAGATGGCAAATTCTACACATCCTCGGGTGTCTCTGCCGGTATGGACATGGCGCTTGCTGTGATGGCCGAGCTCTTCGGCATGGAACTGGCTGACCGCATCGCATTGGGTTGCGAATATGAGTGGCACAAGGACGCCAGCTGGGACCCGTTCGCGAAATCTGCCGGTCTGGTTTGAGGGAAATGAGCTTGAAGATTGAGGCTGCGATTCCTGCGAAGCTACAAAAGGCCGCCACCCGTGGTTTTCTGCGCTTTTGGGCAGTCTGTTTGGCCTCGAAGTGACCTGTTTCGTGATGTTTGTTAAGCATATGTTAACAAGTAAGAAATCATTAAGTAATTGAAAATAAAAAAGAAAATTTTTGATTGCGGTCTCAAACAGGCTGTTTGTCGCAGTTTCGTCACATTTGCCGTTGCTCCCGCATTAAGACTTCCTTAAGACACCGCAGTCGACCCGAGGCTGAGGCTGGCGGGTCGCAATTTTCCGATTTGGGGCATCATGAATTCTTCATCTGATAAATCGTGCTGGGGCGTCACCTTGTGGACTGTGGCTGTCGTTGTGGCACTGACTGTTGCGGCAACCGCTGTGACAGCAAAGACCGAAACGTCCGCATCAAACAGCGTTGCTGTAGCCGTTTCTTCCTAGGCTTTTTATCAAGTACTGCTCCTTTTGACCGGACGCTGGCCGGGCCCTCATTGGGCGGCCAACGGTTGGTGTGCCGGTGTTTGGAGCCTCTTGGTTAGGCGGGCTTAAAGCGCTACAGACGGTGTTAGCTCTGGGAGGTGATGCCGACATGAAACGTGCGTTTGATTTGGTGAAAGAGGCAGAAGCTGTCATCGAAACGCTAACCCCGCAGGCCGCGCTGGACGCACAGGCGGCGGGAACGGCGGTTCTGGTCGACATTCGGGATATCCGTGAACTCAAGCGTGAAGGAACGGTGCCCGGTGCCGTCCACGCGCCACGCGGTATGTTGGAGTTCTGGGTTGATCCAGAGTCGCCCTATCATCGTGACGTGTTTGCGCAGCCTGACAAAACCTATGTGTTCTTTTGTGCCGCTGCATGGCGCTCCGCGCTGGCGACGCGGGATTTGCAGTCCATGGGACTGGCACCGGTCGCGCACATTGCCGGCGGTTTCACCGCTTGGCGGGAGCAGGGGATGCCGGTGGACGCTCCCGACACCGCTCAACCGACCAAAGCTGCCTAGAGCGCCGAACCCGTGAGACCTTTAGCCCCTCGCATACCGGTCACTGGACCCGCCGCAGATGCCAACCGCGCGCAGTGGGCCGAGTTAATTTCTAATTTCAATGCCACCACAGAAGCTGCCCGCTTGGGTGGACCTCAAGCGTCCCGCGATCGCCATGTTGCGAGGGGAAAGCTGCTGCCGCGCGACCGTGTCATGGGGTTGCTGGACCCCGGAGCGCCGTTTCTTGAGGTCGCGCCTCTGGCGGCTCTGGATCAGTACGGTGGCGATATTCACGGCGCGGGCTTGATTGCCGGTGTGGGGCAGGTGTCCGGTCGTCAATGCATGATCGTGTGCAACGACGCGACCATCAAAGGCGGTACATATTTTCCCCTATCCGTCAAAAAACATCTTCGGGCACAGGAGATCGCGCAGGAAAACCATTTGCCTTGCATTTACCTTGTCGACAGCGGCGGGGCCAATCTGCCGCAACAGACGGAAGTGTTTCCGGACCGCGCTCATTTCGGGCGCATTTTTTTCAATCAGGCCCGTATGTCCGCCATGGGCATCGCGCAGATCGCTTGCGTCATGGGCTCTTGTACCGCCGGTGGGGCTTATGTGCCCGCCATGTCGGATGAAACGGTGATCGTAAAAGAACAGGGCACCATCTTTTTGGGGGGTCCGCCTCTGGTGAAGGCGGCAACGGGCGAGAGCGTCACGGCGGAAGACTTGGGCGGAGCGGACGTGCACACGCGCCTCTCCGGCGTGGCCGATCATATGGCGGAAGATGACTCGCACGCGCTGCAGATCGTTCGCGAGATCGTTGCTGGTCTTGGTTCAGGGTCAGGTTCGGATTCGCCAAAGCACGCTCTTTCCCAGTCCAAACTTGTGCTGCCGCCGCGCCACCATGCCGATGAGCTGGAAGCTGTTGTCCCCGTTGATTTGCGGAAGCAGTACGACATTCGCGAAGTGATAGCCCGTTTGGTGGATGACAGCGCGTTTGACGAGTTCAAGGCACGGTATGGAGCCACGCTGGTGACTGGGTTTGCCCATCTGGAAGGGCAGCGGATCGGCATTGTCGCAAACAACGGCATCTTGTTTTCTGAGAGCGCTCTTAAGGGCGCTCATTTCATCCAGTTATGCTGCCAGCGCGGTATCCCTCTTCTGTTCCTGCAAAACATTACCGGCTTTATGGTGGGGCGAGAACATGAAACCGGGGGAATCGCCAAGGACGGCGCAAAACTAGTGAACGCAGTGGCCTGCGCCAATGTTCCCAAGATCACCGTCATCGTTGGTGGCTCCTACGGAGCAGGAAATTACGGCATGTGCGGCCGCGCCTACTCGCCGCGCTTTTTATTCCTTTGGCCCAATGCCCGCATCTCTGTGATGGGCGGCGAACAGGCTGCTTCTGTGTTGGCGACAGTCAAACGTGATGGGATCGAGCGGCGCGGCGAAGAGTGGAGCGAAATCGAAGAGGCAGAATTCCGCCAGCCGATCGTAGAACAATTTGAGGAAGAGGGTCTTCCAACTTACTCTACCGCTCGCTTGTGGGACGACGGCATTATTCGCCCGGCTGACACGCGGCGCGTGCTGGGCTTAGCTTTCGCTGCCTGCCGCAATGCGCCTATCGCACCGACGGAGTTCGGCGTGTTCCGGATGTAGACCGGTTTGCTCTACGACCCGCTCTTTCTCCTGATCGCCTGCGCCCTTGTGACCATGACTGGTATTTCCAAAGCCGGCTTTGGCGCCGGTGTCGAGATGGCCGTCGTGCCCATCATGGCGCTGTTTATTCTGCCCGCGACGGCGGCGGCAATCATGTTGCCTATATTGCTCGCAATCGATGCGGCCAATCTCGTGCGTTACCGACGGGACTGGAACCGGACCATCGTCTTCACATTGGTTGCGGCCGCATTCTTCGGAGTTTTGCTAGGTGCGTACAGTTTCCGCGCGCTTGATCCGGATTTGTTGCGGCTGGCTCTGGGTGTTTTAGCACTTTTGTTTGTTGTACAGCGTTTGGTGGCGGGTGCTTTGCACCGATTGCCGACGAAACCGGGTGGCGTGTTCACCTTTGTTTTTGGCGCGATGGCTGGTTTCACGAGTTTCGTGGCGCACGCTGGTGGTCCGCCTGCCAAAATCGTACTGATCCGCCACGGATTGGACAAACGGGCCTTTGTGGGGACCAATGGTTATCTGTTTGCGTTCATCAACATATTGAAATTAGGGCCTTATCTGGCGCTAGGGCAGATAACGACCGAGACGCTGACCGGATCGCTTGCACTGGCACCACTTATCCCGGTGGGAGTTTTGTTGGGATTCTGGTTCAACAAACGGATTTCCGAAACCGCTTTTACAGTGGTCATCTTCTCGGCCTTAGCTTTGACCGGATTAAAGTTGATCTGGGACGGTGTGGCCGCATTCGTGTGAGCTTCCTGGCTCTTTGCTGCTCGATTATGCTTGTGAACCGATTGCCGAACTGTAGAGTACAGCCATGCACGAAAACGGGCTTATCGCTGACCCCATTGCCGAGAAACGCCGTGCAAAGCGGCGACGCGAAATTTTGGCGGCGACTTTGCGTGGTGTCCGCCACCATGGCCCCCTGGTCTCCACCGCCCAAATTGCGGCTCTGGCAAAATGCTCAAAAGAGACGATTTATGGATGGTTCGGAGACCGGGATGGTTTGATGCGAACGCTGGTGGAAGAGCAAGCGCTTGCCATGGCTGCACTCTTAGAAGCGCAGCAGCCAGCTTTGGGCGAAACGCTGACCACCCAATTGCGCAAACAGGCTGTTGTGTTGCTGGACATCATGACTGGTGACGCGCATTTGGCGGTGCACCAGATTGCCATTTCGCAGGACGGCCAAAAGGGCCCGCGTGATCTGGGCAAAGCCGTTATGGAACAATGGTATAGCCAGATTGTTGCGCGGTTTTCCGCACTCATGCAGCGCGGTGTGCGCGACGGTGTGCTGGTCGTGTATAGCCCGTCAGAGGCCTTTGAAGACTTGGTGGGCCTGCTTATCGGCGACCGCCAGCGGCAGCTTTTGCTTGGTATCAACGCGCGTCCGCCTGCTGATCAGATGGAAGCGGTGGCAGGCAAAGCGGTTCAACGCTGGTTGGTGCTCTATGGTGCCTGAATGCGGGCGGACCGTTCCGCTTGTGTTCTGCTGTTTTCAACCTTATTGCGGTACCTTTACGGTCAAACGGTTTGGATGGGTTCCTTGAAGTTTTCGCCTGAGCAAGATGATGCGCTTTTGGCTGTTTCACGCTGGCTTAAGCAGGGTTATCCGCAGGTTTTTCGACTTTTTGGGTATGCCGGGACCGGAAAAACAACGCTTGCTCGCCATCTGGCGGAAGATGTGGACGGCGATGTACTGTTTGCCGCGTTTACTGGAAAGGCCGCTCTCGTCCTGCGTTCCCGTGGTGCAAAGAAAGCCAGCACCATTCATTCCCTGATTTATCGTCCCCGTGGTGAGGAATTGGTGGAGAATGAAGACACGGGTAAGACCTCCATCAGCCCCACTTTCTCGCTGAACCGCCAAAGCCCTGTTGCGAAAGCAGCCCTCATCGTGATTGACGAGTGTTCCATGGTGGATGAGGCATTGGGGCGCGATCTGCTGTCCTTCGGCACCCCGGTTTTGGTTTTGGGCGATCCTGGGCAGCTGCCGCCTGTTTCCGGTGGCGGGTTTTTCACTGAGCAGGAGCCAGATTTTCTGTTGGAGACCATCCATCGGCAGGCGCGGGATAATCCGATTATCGATTTGGCGCAAACCGTACGGGAGGGTTCGGCGTTGAGTCGGGGCACCTATGGTGACAGCCGCGTTATTGCCCGCAATGAGGTGGATCAGTCCGAAGTGCTTGCCGCCGATCAGGTGTTGGTTGGCACCAACCGGACGCGGCGGCGATACAATTTGCGCTTGCGGGATCTCAAGGATTTCCAGGGCCCACTGCCTGCTGCTGGGGATAAACTGGTGGCTTTGCGTAATGATCCAACGAAGGGCTTGCTGAACGGGTCCCTTTGGCAGGTCACATCTGCTCCCCACTCGGCCAAAACCTTCGTCAATTTGCTGATTTCATCCGAAGATGACGGCATGGAGCGCATGACAGCGAAGATCAAGGTGCTCAAAGCCGCTTTTGAGAACCCGGAAGAAGAGGTGCCATGGCAACTCAAGCGCCGTTATGACGATTTTGACTATGGCTACGCGCTGACGGTGCATAAATCCCAAGGATCGCAATGGGATGATGTGTATCTTTTTGACGAAAGCCGCGCCTTTCGCGAGCACCAGCAAAGATGGCTCTACACTGCGATAACCCGCGCTTCGGAGCGCATTACGATTGTGAGTTGAGGGAGGTGTTGGATACGAATGATGTCCATGTGTCACTCAAACTCTGCTGAAGCTTCCATCGCAACCTTTCCCTCGGGTGTTTTCGCCGTAAATTCCCCGGATGCGTCACGGCGCAAAGTAAATGGATGGGTATCAAACAGCGGTGCGCGGGCTTTGAAGCTGAACGCGGACATCGCTTTACCCGCATTGGCTTCACCCGCCAGTCTGGCCAAAAGCGTTGCGGTGAGAGGGCCGTGGAATACCAGGCCGGGATATCCTTCTACGCGGCGGCAATAGTCCCGGTCATAGTGGATGCGGTGACCGTTGAAGGTGAGGGCTGAATAGCGAAACAACATGACCTCGGACGGCATGACGGTTTTCTCCAAAACGTCTGAGTTGGGGGTTGGCTGTTGCGCTGCTTCCGTTGTCGGGATCGCAGAAGTTCGGTGCTTTTGAGAAGCCCGATCACCGGCCTTGTAGACGATGTCGTGCTCTTCTGTGATCGCGCCGCCAGAGTCTTCGCCCGTTATCGTGTTCTCTACGGTGACGAAGCATAACGGGCCCGAGCGACCTTGTTTGAGGGCTACGGAACGGATGGTTGAAACACGTTTGGCCGGTTCGCCGATCAGCAATGCGCCAAAGAATTTCAGCCGCCCACCAGCCCACATCCGGCGTGTGAGGTTGAAGGGAGGGGCAGAAACCGGGGGCAGAAAACTGCCCAATTTAGGGTGCCCATCGGGACCAAGATCGCTCTGCCGAGCCGTTTCCAAAAAGTAGAGCCAGTGGAAAAGCGGGGGCAGGGGAGTACCGTCTTTCGCATCCGGCAGGTCATCCAGGACGGCCTGTAACCGTTGAACCGGACCTGCCGACAATAGGTCGTGGCGGATTTCTGTCTTGCCCGCCCAGGCCTGCAGATCGGCTTCGCTCATCGCCTCGTTCATGCTGATGCTGAATTCCTTACATAAGTTTCCAGCCGCCCGATCAAGGCGTCTGGGTCTTCTCCCAAGCCCTTGTAATCGCGCTGACTGGCGGGCATGGCACGGTAGTGATCCAGCAGAGACTGTAGCGTTTTTTTGCCTATTTCAGATCGTGCTATGTCGCGCATCGCCCGTGTGCGTACGCCGACCGTGAAGAGAATGTCGCCTGCCGTATCTTTCGCTCCGCCAGGCAGTTTGTGAAGCGTTTGATATTCCACCCGTAAATGCAGATCGCCATGGACGTTTTCGCGCGCAGGAATGCGTTGATTTTCGCGCCGGTCATGGCGCAGGTCGCCATCGCTGGTGATGCCCCAGTTCTCCCGCCAAAGCGGCACACTTATGCGCATGGAATCAAAAATCCGCCTAATACGCAGATGCATTTTTTCATCCATAGGCACGGGGCCATGGATCGCCTCCAAGGGCTTGTCGAATTTTTCGTGCAGGTTCCAAGAGGACGGGAAACACAAGGACGCTGCCACCAACCGCCAACCGTCGTCTTGACGACGCATCAGCAGTAGATCGTCTTGAACCAACAGCGCAGCGTCGGCCAAGGGTGTGGCGGACCGCTCCGGTCGCTCAAAAGATATGCCACTTTGCTTATCGGTTATTGTTTCCTCGGTGACTGTGAAACTGGCCGCGTGTTGGCTCATCAAGCATTGCGTGATGAGCCGCGCAGCCTCAGTTTGTCCGTCCACAGTGTCTGAGCGGGCGCGGCAGACATCATCGTAATGAGCGTCGTAAAGAGCCTGTTTTTGGGCGCGAAAGGCCAGCCGCTCTTTATCCAACAGCAGGAAGGCATCGCTGTCCAAAGGGGCGAGGCCGATGATGAAAGGCCTTGCAGGGCTGGAATATGGCTGAAACTGCATCGGGAGCTTTCACTTTTGAATTGGCGAGCCCAAAAAAGACACCTGTCGGCTCGCGTCTCTACCAATTTTCCACGACTCTGGTCACCCACAGTGTTAGATCAAACGTATAGCGCAAATGCTGCCCCTTAGGAGAGCTCCTGTGAGCACGGCCCTTTCTGTCAATGTTAACGCCATCGCCCTGTTGCGAAACCGTCGCGATTTGCCTTGGCCCAGTGTGGTTGACTTGTCTCGCATCGCGCTTGCCGCCGGGGCCCATGGCATTACGGTCCACCCACGTCCGGACGAGCGGCACATTCGTCGTTCCGACGTGCCGGATTTGCGGGCGCTGATCGATGATGAATTTCCGCACACTGAACTTAATGTTGAGGGCTATCCGACAGACGACTTTCTGACACTGGTGCGCGAAGTGCAGCCGGAGCAGGTTACATTGGTTCCCGATGATCCTTCTCAGCCGACATCAGATCACGGTTGGAATTTCCGCCGTGATTGGGAAATGCTTGCAACGATCGTGCAGGGCCTGAAAAGTGATGGGTTTCGTGTGGCGTTGTTTGCGGATGCGGAAGCTGATCAGGTTCCTTATGCGGTAAAGACCGGTACTGACCGGCTGGAACTCTATACCGGTCCATATGGTGCAACACATGCGAACCCGGGCGCGGCTGGATTTGAGATTGAGCGTCTGTCGAGTACGGCTGTAGCGGCGCGGGAGGCTGGAATGGGGATCAATGCCGGGCACGATTTGACCGTCGACAACCTTATTTTATTGCGCAAATTCGTTCCCGATATTGATGAGGTTTCTATCGGTCACGGCTTGACCGCAGATGCCTTGGAATACGGTATGGCCCAAAGCGTGCGTCGCTTTTTGGCGGCCTGCGGACACGCAGGGGACGCTTAGGGGTCTAGACTTTAGGCATTCTGCCATCTTTCCGGCGGCACAACCGGCCTGTGGCAATTGCCAAAGCCACCGTCCACGGCTAAACCGCAGGCGATTTCGAAGGGAGGCGGCCGTCTCCCTCTGCACTTTCTAGACAAAAGAGGACGGGCTCATGCGCGTTTATTACGACCGCGATGCGGACATCAATCTGATCAAATCGAAGAAGGTTTGCATCGTAGGCTATGGCTCGCAGGGACGTGCCCACGCATTGAACCTGAAAGATTCCGGCGCAACCGACGTTGTTGTTGCTCTGCGCGCCGGCTCCGCCACTGCTAAAAAAGCGGAAGCCGATGGTTTCACCGTTATGACGGTCGCAGACGCTGCAAAAGTCTCCGACCTGATCATGATGGCAGCTCCTGACGAGTTGCAGGCCGGTATCTGGCGCGACCATATCGCCGGTAACATCCGTGACGGTGCGGCAATCGCTTTTGCCCACGGTCTCAACGTGCATTTCAGCTTGATTGAGCCTGGCAAAAACATCGATGTCGTGATGATCGCGCCGAAAGGCCCGGGTCACACGGTGCGCGGCGAATACGAGAAGGGTGGTGGTGTTCCTTGCTTGATCGCTATCAATCAGGACGCTTCTGGCAACGCGCACGATCTGGCCTTGTCCTATGCCTGTGGTGTGGGCGGCGGTCGTTCCGGCGTTATCGAAACCACGTTCCAGGAAGAATGTGAGACCGACCTGTTCGGCGAACAGGTTGTGCTGTGCGGCGGCTTGGTCGAATTGATCCGTGCCGGTTTTGAAGTGCTGGTGGAAGCCGGTTACGCACCGGAAATGGCTTATTTTGAGTGCCTGCATGAAGTGAAGCTGATCGTAGACCTGATCTACGAAGGCGGCATCGCCAACATGAACTACTCCATCTCCAACACTGCCGAGTGGGGTGAGTATGTTTCCGGTCCGCGCATCATCACATCAGAGACAAAAGATGAGATGCGCCGTGTCTTGAAAGACATTCAAACGGGTAAGTTCACATCCGATTGGATGAAGGAATGGCACGCCGGCGCGGCCGAGTTTAAGGCCACACGGCGCATGCATGACCGTCATCAGATTGAAGAAGTGGGCGAAAACCTGCGTGCTATGATGCCTTGGATTAAGGGCAACGCACTGGTGGACAAAGAGCGCAACTAAACGCCGGTTCAAAAACAAAAACGCAAAAACCCCGCTTTTTTGAAGCGGGGTTTTTTGTTGCCTGACACAAATGCATAGACCGCCCGTGCGGGCTATGTCGATCACATCTGATTGGCTGTGCGCCCAAGAGAGGGACCCACTCCTTGCGGAGCGGGCCCTCCCCCCACCATCCCAGGGGGGCATTTGGGACAGTGAAACCTGCGCACCCGAAACACTTCGCCCTTGAAGCGAATCGATGCGTCTGGTGTGTCATGCAACAGTATGTGGAAATCGGAAAGAGTTGCTGTGCAACTAATCGATTAGTCTTCGACGATATCGATGGCAGCCAATGCTGCTCAGCGCCGAAGTTTCATCGGTTCTTTGGATGTTGTCCCCGGCGCGATGCGCCGGGAACCAACGTTTCATTTCGATGATCTACTAAGTCAATACAGTTTTCACTATTGAACCAGATTGATCAATAGTATGGTGAAAAGCATTGGCGACGACCGCCCCGGAATGGCTGGAACGAGTTATCCCAAGCACGATAAGAGTTGTACCGGTTGTAGCACCAACGTTCATGGCGGTTTCCGCGACGGGCACGGCGCCGCTCGCGACGGCGCTCACGGGCTATGGCTTCGCCGATGATCACGCCACCGATGATGGCTGCGCCAATGCCAGCGCCCCTGCGGAAATTGCGACCACGGCGATTGCCACGGCGGGCGTTACGACCGCCCCGGCGTGCGCCGCGGCGCAAGCGGCGCTGTACTTCAATAACATTGCTGCCTTGGCTGAATTGGACGGAATCCATCACCGGTGCCATGCGCATAGGTGCCGCTTGCACAGGTTGATATCCAAAGGTCGTCATAGTCATTGCGACTGCAATCGCCGCTGCTTTTGTGAAGTTCATAGCAAGTCCCTTCCTGTTTGAGCTGGATTCCAGGGGTATGACGGGTCTCAGCTCTGTGACGCCGCCTTTTCGGCCAACCCCAATCTTGCGTTGAGATTTAAAGGCCTGTTGACACATCACGTATCACGGATTTGCGACAACACTGTGCGGATTTGCACACTTGAATACTTTGAACTGGCTTTTGCAACAGCTCTCACGGTCAGGTGATTAACGCGCGATGGTGTGTTTCCCCTTCGATTGCCAATGCTTGGCCCCTCCCGCATAACCCAATGATTGATGCTGTTCCCTTTGGCTGCCGTTTTTCATGTCCCTGCGCATTGCCACGTTTAACGTAGAAAACCTTATGGCGCGGTTCGATTTTTCGGGTTGGCGGGACGACCAACGTCGCGACCGGGCGATTGCAGGGCGACCGGTTAAGAGTGAAAGCAAATACAAGGCTTTGGAGCGCGCCCGCGTTGTCGCCCACGAAGACGATGCCCGGCAGATGAGCGCCTTGGCCATTGCACAATGCGCCGCTGACATTGTGTGCCTGCAAGAGGTGGAAAACCTAGAGACGCTGGAAACGTTCGAGCGCAGCTACTTAAACCGAATGACCGGCATCACCTATCCCCACAAGGTCTGGAAACAGGGCAATGATGGACGGGGAATCGACGTTGCCATCATGGCGCGAGAGTCCACGCGGGACGGACGACTGATTGAGGTTTTGAACACGAAGAGCCACCGGAAGACGACCTTCGGTGACTACGGCCTTCTGACCAAAGACCTGCAAACGATGGGTTATGAGGCGAAGGACCGGATACTCCGTCGTGATTGTCTCGAGGTAGACCTAAGCATCGGCGGGCGACGCCTGACGCTGTTCAACACGCATTTCAAGTCCATGGGCCCGTCGCGCAACGGCGAGGATGGGCGCAGCTACACAATGCCGGTGCGCCTTGCTGAGGCCCGTGCCGTGAAACGCATTGTCCAAGACAAGTTTGGCAGCGAGCGTGTTGCCAAAATGCGGTGGCTTCTGTGTGGCGATCTCAACGATTATACGGAACGGCTGATGGTGTCGGGCGATCAGGCGAAGAGCTACGGGTTTGCGCATGAGCGGGAAGGGTCAAGCGGCATCGCACCGCTGTTGGAGGATGGGTTTTCTGATAATCTAGTGGAACGGCTGCCGCAGGATGCGCGTTGGACGCTGTATCATGCAGCCGGCCCGGTCAAAAATCTCGATCTGCCCGAAACCCGTGAAACGCGTCATTTGGTGCAATTGGATTACCTCTTGGCATCGCCTGCGCTGGCAGCTGGTAATCCGTCAGCGCTGCCGATGATCTATCGGCAGGGGCAACCCTACCGGACCGTGTTTCCGCCTGGGCAAACCGTTCCGCGTTATCCGCGCACCGGGTGGGATCGCCCGAAAGCATCCGATCACTGTCCCGTGGCTGTGACGTTGGAGATGGTTTGATCCTGTGAGGGCCTTCGCTAGTCTAAAAGCTGACAGAGGCTCTCAATGGGGCATCGGATGAGCACTGCGCGGCTGACAGTCTTGGGGCTTACTATTGTGTTGTCCATCACTCTATTGGCACCTGCCTTGGCAGATGCTCCGGTGGCACCGTTGCGGGATGATGACTTCGAGACCCATTCACTGGCTAAACGCATGCTCGGCCGGTCCTTGTTTTATGACCCGGTCTTGTCCGGGTCATACCGCGTGTCTTGTGCCAGTTGTCACAACCATGACCGTGCAAGTTCCAATGGGTTTCCATTGCAAGCACAGGCGGATTATGAGCCGGATCGCGCCGCGCTGCCGGACATTTCGCGCTACCAGCGCCTCAAACCGTCCGCTCGCCATGCGCCGGTTCTGTTTAATTTGGGGCATCAGTCCTTTACTCACATGTTTTCAGATGGACGGGTTTTCATTGACGCTAAGGGTCGGTTGGTCACACCGGTGGGCGATAATTTGCCGCCCAGTTTAGACAGCGTGTTGGCGGCGCAGGCGCTGTTTCCCGCCGTGACCGCAGATGAACTTGTCGGGACTGTGGAAAGCGGTTTGACCGCGGAGGCCCGCGCCGCTCTCGATCAAGGCTCGCGATCGAACTCGGCTGCGTCTCAATCACTCGCCATATGGACCGCGCTTGCGAAGCGGGTGGATGCTTTGGAAGTCTATCGGACACTGTTTGATGCAGCGTATCCGGACCGTACCGGGCCGGTGACCATCACACAGATCGCCAATGCTATTGGCGCATTTGTTTCCACCGAGTGGCGGGCGGATCGGTCGCCGTTTGATACCTTCTTGCGCGGTGATTCCGGTGCGCTCAGTTCGGCGGCGAAAAGAGGAGAAGCCCTGTTTCGGGGCAAAGCCGGTTGCGCCGATTGCCATGCTGGTGCGTTACAAAGCGACCAGCAGTTTTATGCTGTTGCAACACCGCTATGGCCTCACACCATTACCGCCGACGCAGAGCCGGAGCGATTGGACGATGTCCTGATCGGACGACAAAATGCGACGGGACAGGACAAAGACCGGTTTCGGTTTAAGACGCCATCACTGCGTAACGTCGCCCGAACGGCTCCCTATGGCCATGCGGGAAGTCACAAGACACTGGACGGTTTTTTGCGCGGGCACCTGGATCCGGAAGCGGCTTTGAACTCCTTTGTTGAAGAGAAATTCGGTTATACCCCTCCCGCACAAGTCGCCAGGCTGGTGTCGCAATTGCTGGAACGCAATCAACTCGCGCCTGTTCGCTTGGACACACAAGACTTCTCAGACCTGTTGGCGTTTTTGGAAACACTCACTGACCCTGACAGTCTTGCGGGCCGGTTGGGGAAACCGGAAGATGTGCCTAGCAATTTAGCGATTGAGTAAGCACCGATCCCAACCACCACGCCTCACGGCAAAGGACAAAAATTATGTATGCGTCTGCATCCACAACGCCCAGTTCCGACGGATTGATCGATCTGCGCAGCGATACCGTCACGCGGCCAAGCCAAGGTATGCGCGAGGCGATGGCTCATGCCACTGTTGGAGATGATGTCTACGGCGATGACCCCACCGTGGCGGAGTTGGAGGCTTTCGCAGCCGACCTTTTGGGCAAAGAGGCGGGGCTGTTCGTCACCTCCGGCACCCAGAGCAATTTGACGGCCTTGATGACCCATTGCGGGCGCGGGGATGAGTATATCGGTGGAAACGACTATCATATCGGCAAATATGAAGCCGGCGGTGCAGCGGTTTTGGGCGGAATTTCGCCTCATCACCTCACGCCGGGTGCGGATGGTGGTCTCGATCCAAACCATGTCGCCAAAGCGGTGCGCCCCGACGATGTGCATTTTGCGGTGTCGAAACTGGTGTGTCTTGAGAATACATATAATGGCCGCGTGGTGCCACAGGACAACATCGAAACAGTGGCCGAAATTGCTCGCGCAAATGGTTTGGCGTTGCACCTCGACGGTGCCCGATTGATGAATGCCGTGGTGAAATCCAATCGCAAGCCATCGGAACTTGTAGCCTCGTTTGACACGGTATCGCTGTGTCTCTCGAAGGGACTTGGTGCGCCCATCGGCTCGGTTTTGACCGGGCCGCGCGACTTCATCGAAAAAGCCAAACGGGCCCGCAAAATGCTCGGTGGTGGGTTGCGGCAGGCAGGTGTTTTGGCTGCATGCGGGCTTTACGCGCTCCGAAACAATGTCAACCGTTTAGCGCAGGATCATGCCCATGCCCGCATGTTGGCGGAGCGGGTGAACGCGCTGGACGGGTTCTCAATCGACCTCGACACTGTACAAACCAATATGATCTGGATGTCCGTTCCAGCACCTTCCAATGATGATCGGGCCGTTGATGGGTTTTCTAACTTCATGCGCGCGCGGGGTTTGATCACAGCGGACCCATCCGGTTCGGAGCGCACGGTGCGTTTGGTAACCCATCTCGATATCGCTGAGCAGGATTTGCCAACCATTGTGGACGCGTTTGAGGCTTGGGCCGAGCAAAGCGCAAAAGCTGCCTGACGCGATTGCTACCGTCGGCTTGCCGTCATGTGGGCTGTAATGCGCAATCCGAAGACTGAAAGTAACATCGCAAACCAGACCGGGTCTGCCCGCCGCATGAAGAAGCTTTCCAGCGATGCGCCGAGACTGGTGAGTATCCAAAGCCCAATAAACAGTGTGCCCAGTTTAGCCGCATTTCCGGCTCGGGGCAGGCGCGCAAAGTCCCACAGTGGCATCACCACCAGTACCAGGAAAAAGCACACCGCGCCGGGGACGCCGAACCCTATGGCGGCGTCCAGCCATGAATTGTGTCCGTGGACGATGCCGCGCACGTCCCAATTAAGTTCAATGGGCTGTTCCAGATTGATTACGCGACCGGTGTTCCAAAAGCTCTCAAAACCGTAGCCCGTCCAAGGCGTTTTATTGAGATAGTAGAGCCCGAACTCCCAAAGGTCAGTCCGACCGGTGTAGCTGAGCCGCGGTATGACTTCCCGCAGCGCCTCCAGGAGGGATGGATACACCACTGCACCGAGCGTTGCGAAGAATAAAGCGGCCACCGGTGAGAGTGCTATAAATATGCGCAACGGAGCCACTGGCACCCAGCTTGCCAAGGCTGCTGTGAGCAACGCCACAGGAAACACCGCCAGCACCGTTTTGGACCCGGCCTGCACCATGAAAATTACAGAAAGCAATGCCACCAACAATCCAAATGCCGTTTTTCCGTTGCGGGCCAAAAACACGCCGATGATGGCGAATGCGCCGAAAATGTAAGAGGCGATATTTTTGTGTTGATAGACGCCGCGCCACAGGCCGGCGTGCTGGGGTTCAAACCCGCCGGCGCCATGCATGGCTTGGTCGGGATAAAGCACTAAACCGATATAACTCATGAACACCGTCGCACCGACACCGAAGGCCAAGGCGGCTGTCATGTCCTTTAATGTTTTAGGCAGGGCGAGTGCGGTGGCTGCGCACAAAACGACAATGACGGAGAATGCCATGGCGCGTGCTGCACCGGAAGGGTTGTCAGCGCTCAATACACCAAGGGCGAGGACGGGCACCATGGTCCAAAGCAGTGGATGGTTGAACGCCATGATCTGGCGCGGACGGGCAGCGGCCAGTAGCAAAATGCACACCACGCCGAGGCCGCCGAAGCCCAACTGATTGATGATGTCACCGCCCTGCGGCGCCTGACCCGCAACCGGCTGGGTGCCCGTTTCAAATGGGCGGAAAGAAATGAAAACGATGGCCAGTATCAAGCCTGAGGGCAGCCATCCGGGATACCAATCCGCTTTCGATATAAGCCGGTTTTCCCGTTGGCTGATCTGCGATTGATGGGCTTGGACGGTCATCACGTGTGCGCCGGATCAGTTTTTGTCAGCGGCGCGGTATTGTTCGTTTGCAAAACCGACTTCCATCAAGAGTCTGCCGAGCGCCACGTGCATGGCGTTGAGTGACCGGGCTGGAGAGCCGGTTTTTGCCAGGGTCAGCGCGCAACGGTAAGGCGACGCCGCCAACAACAGAAGTGATTTAACCAGCCGCACTATATGGTCAGGGAAACTCTTTGCCGCCCGCTTTTGAATGAGGGCAGAGATTGATCCGTTGCGCAGGCTGCGAGAGTTGAGCCACGACAATTCGGTCCTGCGTGCGGGTGTGGTCTCCGCGACGGCAGCTTCCGCTTCCCATGCAAACGTTGCGCCCTTCGCTTTGGAACGGTCGTAAAAATCTGAGTCGCCACCACCAAGGAAGTTGAAACCTTCGTCCAACCAAGGATCGCCGTGCTCTCGCAACAAGTCGGTTGCGATTGCCACGTTGCCGGAAGAATACAGAATTGGGACGGGACCAGACAGATTGTAAGGCGGCTGGAAGACAGGGTGGGCCGCCATACCGATGTTACTGCCCGTTTCAAAAATCGGGTCCTGCGGTGCTCCAACGCAGTCGGCACCAGTGGTGGCTGCGCGGTTCAACAGGGCCTCCATCCAGTGGGGTGGCGCGATTTCATCATCATCGATGATGAGAATGTGGCTGGCTGTGGGGAAGTGGTGCAGCGCTGTTCTAAACCCCGCATTGTAAGCGGCGCAATTTCCCCTGCGCAGGGCGAGTAACACAATGCCTGGTACGGTTTGCGTCCGCATGATCTGGCTGGCGCGGGCTGCTCCCTGTGCGCCTTCAGGGTGATTGTCCATAACGATAACGGCGAAGCTGCGCATGGTCTTTTGGGCCAACACCGAGCGCAAGGTGAGTTCCAAATGCTCCGGTCTTTTGAAGGTTGGAATCACCACAACGCAGTCAATCGTTACCGTGGGCGCATCGAGTCTTGCCCAAATTATCTCAACATGAGGCAGTGCCGAATGATCGGCGTTATCACTAGCGCTCTGATTTTGCTCGATAATCATGCTTAATTGCGTGGTTTAAGGTTAACGGCTGTTAACCTGCATAGCGCGAATGGCTTAACGAAATATCCAATGCACACCTGCATTTTTAGCGACAGTTTACCTTTTCCAACCGTGTAACATGCATATCGCTTTCTTCACTTCGCTGGTTATGGATGGTCATCCAACAACAGGCTACGAGATTGCCAATCAGGCGATCATCGATGGGCTGCGCGGTTTGGGCCACCGGGTGTCGGTGATCGGTTTTCGCTTGCCGCGGCAAGCGGTTCCTGATGATCCCGACACGCATGTTCTCGACGTGCTCGATCTTGAAAACGCGAGCGCCGGAACGGTGACGAAACTGCGGTTTCTGTTGCGTGCATTTCGCACCGGGCTGCCCATTTCCGCTTCAAAGCTGACAGCGTTTCCCCAGCACAGCGTGGAAGCGGCCTTGGCCAAGCTGGCTCCGATTGATGTGAAGATCTTCAACTCCTATCAAATGGCTGCCGCGTTCCCGAGCTTGTTTGATCAAGACAGTCTTTTCTTGGCACACAATGTTGAGCACATGTCCGCGCGTCAAAATGCGGCCAGCGCGGCAGGCTTTTTGCAACGCCGGTTGTATGCGCGCGATGCTCGTTTGCTGACCAAGATCGAACACCATCTTTGCAAGACGGCATGCTGGGTGTTGACCTTGAGCGATGAGGACCGCAACACGCTTGGAATTGAAAAAGGACGGGGAGGGACACTCTCCTTGAGCCTGCCAGATAAGGCTGACCAGTCTGCGCGCCTTCAAGCGCCTTCGCCACAGTCATCGTTTGATCTTGCTACTTTGCAGCCGGAACCAGACCATCTGCTGGAGACAGATATTGGCTTGATCGGCACATGGACGTGGGAGCCCAATCGGGTTGGTCTCGAGTGGTTTTTGAAACGCGTTGCTCCGCTTCTGCCGGGTGATCTTACCATCAAAGTGGCGGGTGCTGTGCCCGAAGGTATGCCGAAGCCAGAGCGTGTTGAATTTCTGGGCCGTGTTTCATCCGCATCCGACTTTTTGGATACGGTCCGCGTGGTGCCGCTTGTAAGCCAAGGTGGTACCGGGGTGCAGTTGAAGACGATCGAGGCCTTTCAATCGGGGCTGGCCTGCGTGACCAGTGCATCATCCCTTCGCGGAATCGCGCATCTGCCGCGCAATTGCCGTCGGGCCAACGATCCTGTCACGTTTGCTGCTGCGCTCACCGATCTCGTGATCCAGTCCCGTTCCGGCACCAATGTGCGCATTGATGGCGCCGAGTTTCTGCGGGGGCAACGCGCTGCGTTTGAACAGGGGTTATTGGATGGACTGGCCTCGGTTTCCAACACTGCCCAGTCAGCGGAAGGTCTGGAAGGCGCTGATGCTGGGGCGATGGTCGGTGAGGGTATCGGCCAATGACCGTTGCTAACCGTCCATCACACATTTTCGTCTCTTTAAGGCATTTGATGATAGAACCACTCTGCAAGGGGGTCGGCACCAGAGTCTTATGAGTTCCAACATCCAATCCATGACTGACACCGGTTCGTTTTCCGGACAACCGACAGGCAATTCGAGCGGTAGTACCCGCGTGCGTCGTTTGCTTGGGGTGGATGTTTGTGTGTTTTCGGGCGATCAGGCCATTTCCGCCGTCCGGTCCGCCCTTGATGGCACGTCCTGCGCGCATTTTGCGTTTTTGAACGCGCACGGGGCCAATCTGGCTTGCGACACGCCGGAATACAGACATGCCTTGTCCAAGTTCACCGTTCTGTCGGACGGTATCGGAGTTGATATCGGTTCCAAAATTTTGTTCGGCGAAACGTTTCCCGAAAACCTCAACGGCACGGATTTCATACCCCGTCTGCTGGGCAGCCTGAAAGAACCCCGTTCCATTGGCCTGTTGGGCGCACGGGCAGAAATCGGCGAGCGAGCTTGTCGGGAATTGGCGACTTCTTTTCCGCACCATAATTTCCGCTTTGTATCAGACGGGTATTTTGACGGCGGGCAGGAGCAAGCTGTGTTGGATGGTCTGGCAGAAAACCCGGTCGATCTGCTTTTGGTGGCGCTTGGCAATCCCAAGCAGGAACTCTGGATCGCGCGCAATTGCAGGCCTGAACATGCCAAGGTGGCCTTTGGGGTTGGGGCGTTGTTTGATTTTATCGCCGGCCACGTTCCACGCGCGCCGGACTTTCTAATACGGATGCGGTGTGAATGGATGTATCGGCTCTGGCTGGAGCCACGCCGTATGTGGGGTCGCTATGTTGTGGGGAACCCGTTATTCCTTGCGCGCATTTTACGCCAAAAGCTGATGGGTGGTCCCAAACTGCCTTCCGATCAGTCTGCGGATCGCGCTTCGGGCCGTGCCTAGCACCAGCCTCATAACCCCCAGCTACGCGGGTGATTTTGAACGCTGCCGTTTGTTGTGCGAGAGCGTGGATCAATTCGTCTCCGACGGTTCGCATCATTATGTCTTGGTCGCTGCAGAGGACGTAGACTTATTTGCGCCTTTAGCGAACGCGCGCCGAACCGTTGTGGACGAGCGGGAGTTGCTGCCGGATTGGCTAAAGTTCCTGCGTGTTCCTGATTGGCTGGCGTCTGTGGCCCCGACAAAAGCGCTGGACCGTCCAATATGGTGGTCTACCGGTACGTGGCCAATGCGAGGATGGCACGTCCAGCAGTTGCGCCGCATGGCGATTGCCCAGCACGTGTCGAGCGATGGACTGTTATATTGCGACTCCGACATGGTGTTCGTGCGCCCCTTTGAGGCAGCCTCACTGTGGAGCGGCGAGAAGGTCGGCGCATCCTTGAGACTCTACTGCAATCCCAAAGGTATTCATGCTGGTTTGCCTGATGGCGGGCGGCTTCACATGGATTGGACGAGAAGTGCTGCACGTTTGGCTGGCTTGGAACTGCCTTCGTTTCCCGCTGATGATTTCATCAACAACATGGTGTCGTGGCGGCGGGACCATGTTTTGGCCCTTTTGAAACGGATTGAAGACGTGAGCGGACGTCACTGGGTGGCCGCCATCGGACGCCATCGCTCGTTTTCGGAATGTCAAATCTACGGTGCATGGGCACAGCATTTGGAGACAACGGAAGACGGTAGTGGAACGCACTGGCCTGCTGATTTTGGGCTATGCCAGACTTATTGGTCTGGCGACGCGCTCGATTTGGAAGGTTTGAAAACGCTCTTGGAAACACTGGACCCACGCCAAGTTGCGCTGGGTATCCAGTCTTTCACCGGCACCGACCCGTCTTTACTCCGCCGGTTGATTTTCGACCGCTAACTGTCCCCGATTTCCATCCACGCGGTCCAACGTCATACGGTAGGTGACCCAGGCTGAGACACAGTACAGCAGCGCAAAGACAGCATTCAGCCAAAGTGCCACTTGCACAAAATCGTGGGTGCCTTGGAGAAGAATGAACAGCAGGCCTGCTTTGGTTGCGGCAAGATAGATAAGCAGCAGAACCCGGCTTCCCGTGCGTTCATGGGCGTATAAAAGCTCCGTATGATATTCGATGCAGTTGCGGAATGCGGGTACAAGCAGCGCCAACCACAAAAACGGTACCGCACTTGCAATGTTGTCACCTACCAGTGACGGCACAAAACTGAGGGTCGTGGCACCCGCCGCTAGCGCGCATACCGACATCAGCGCAATGGCGCCATCTACCAAGATTTTTGTGTTGCTAGACCGACCACCTTTGCGGTTTTGCATGATCCATTGAACGATCATCGTATTGGCCGCCCGCAGCGGGATGGCCGTCAGGTCGATCAAACGCATAATAATCGCGTACAACCCGGCTAACACGTCCCCACCCACGGCGAGCACCAACACTTTGTCGAGTTCCGATTGGATGTAGAACAGGGCCTCGGCCAAAGACACGTTGAGGGCATCGCGAGACCGGCCCAGCCACGCCTTGGGCGCCCAGCGCAGTCGGCGGCGCGGATAGAAGAGCATCACGGCAACTGCCGCAAATGCGCCATTGATCGCACAATACCACAACGCCCAGTCTTCGATGTGGGAAAGGCCTAGGCTTGCGAAGACCACAATACCGATTGCCTTGCTGGCAATGCCGCAAATGGAGATCGCAGCGGCTGTGCGATATTTATACAGCCCGTTTTTGACAACGATGAGCACTTCGGTGGAGCGCCAGAAAACAACTTCGGCTGCCAGGATCATGAGGAAGGCGGCCAATGGCAGTTTGTCAGCATACAATATCGAGTGCAGCGCCCAAGCAATTGCCAAAATGACGGGCAGGGATAGGAATACCGCCGTGATATAGCCCGCCGTGTAGACACCGATGAGCGTGGGGCGGATTGTGGCGATCCGGTAGAGTGGCGACAAGAAACCGAGGCCACATAGACGCGACAATACGATGCCAATGCTGGAAGCGGTGGCAAAGAGACCGAACTCTCCAAGCGACAGAGTTTTCGCCAAAGTGACGAAATATACCATCGAAAAGATCAGTCGGCCGACCTGTCCGCTGAGCAAAGACGCATAGTCGTGCATCGTCTTTTGCGAAACACGGTTGGTGATCCGTTGCACTGCATTTACCAAATTGCTGGAAAGCATGGGCACTTCAGGTGGCCTTTGTCGTACACCAAGGGAAACCACCAACTGCCAATATAGGGCTTTGAGTTGTGCGACAGCGTGCGGAAAAACTGAGCGAAATATTACCTGACGGAACGTTAACACGCCGTTCCGTTTTGAGCGGTGGGGTAGCGGCGCTTGCGGCGCTTGTCGGGCTCGGCTCTTCGTCGACTGCCTTGGCTTCTGGCCGCATTCCCTATGGAGTGGCTGTGGCGCTGGAACCCTTTCGCAACGACCCGCAATTGCGCAAACGGTTGATCCGCGACGTTGATCTGATCGTGCCGATGAATGCGCTCAAATGGGCGAGCCTGCGCCATACCGAAGGGCAATTCGATTTTGGTGGAGCCGATGAACTTGTTACGTTCGCCCGCAACCACGGTAAGACGCTGCACGGTCACGCGCTGTTATGGTATGCCTACAATCCAACTTGGATTGATGCGGTCACGTCCCCGAGCCGGTTGGAAACGCTGCTGCGCACCCATATTGAGACTGTGGTTTCCCGTTACGCCGGGCAGATCGCGACATGGGACGTGGTGAACGAGGTGATCGCTCACGATCCGCTCAACCAAGGCAAGTGGCGGCGCGGTGTCTGGTACGATGTCTTGGGGCCGCGCCATGTGGAGATCGCGTTTCAGGCAGCCGCTCAAGCTGACCCGTCCGCCAAGCTGTTCATCAATGACTATGATCTGGAGGATGATAGTCTGCGGACGTCGGCCCGACAAAAAGCGATGTTGTCCATCGTTCGGCGTTTGCAGGACCGTAATATCCCTATTCACGGCGTTGGCCTGCAGGCCCATCTCTATGCCGAGCGAGGGATTGGCGTTGAAGGTTTGCAGGCATTTGTGCGCGAGTTGACGGCTCTCGGGTTGGAAGTCGCTGTAACCGAGTTGGACGTCATCGACTGGAAATTGTCTGCCGATACAGCCGTGCGGGATCGTGCGGTCGCGCGAACCGCGCAAGAGTTTCTCTCGGCGCTGACGGGTGCAGCCACACCGCGCAATATCACCACTTGGGGTATGAACGACCGGTATAGCTGGATTGATGAGACGTTTCCCCGAAAAGACAGCGCCAAGGCCCGACCGCTCCCCTTTGACAGTCAGTGGCGACCAAAGCCGCTGTGGGATGTGATCAAACGGTATCGCGGGCAGTCCAGTTAGGCCTGTTTTTTGCCGACTGGCGCACCGTTTAGGCCTGCCGCGAGCCGTCAAGTTAAGGCTTTGTTGACCATGTTCCTTAATAACTGAGACATGTGTCCGGCCCGATTCCGGAACCCCGATTTTGACCTCCGGAGTGTCCGTTTCCCACCATGTTGTCGCGATTCAAAAACAACTCCGGTATGGACGGTGGCAGTGACGGCAATGGGTCCGATGATGAGCCGCAACGCGAAGCCAACACACAAAACTCGCTTCTGGACTTGCTGGATGATGGGCCTGTTGGTTTAGCGCCGAGCGCGCGCCCCACCGGTGCATCTTCCCCTTTGGACCACGGTGACGTTGTTCCATTTCCCCAAACGGCAACCGCTTCGTCTCGCGGACAGTTCATCGATTCGCCCTTGCTGGCCCAGTTGGATGCAGCAGATGCTGCGGTTGAGCGGGAACGCGAACAGGCAGAGCGGCAGCGCCAGCGCGCATTGCGCGATGAGATAGAACGCGACCGCCAAGAGCGTTTGGCCCAAAGACAGGCTGCGCCCGCCCAGCCGACACGGGCCCCGATGTCAGACCCCAGATTGGCTCAACTCGATTTGTTGTCCCAAGAGTTGGAAGCGCTGAAGTCTGCGCGGCAGACCCAAGCCGCACCCGTATCGGCCGCTTCACCCGCGCCTGCCATTGCCAACCCTGCAACACCCCAGACACCTCAAAAGGTGCAACATCAGGCGTATGCGCAGTACAATGGACCGGCGGGCCAAGATACCTATCAGATGGAAAACAATCCGCTGAGCTTTGGCCGTTTCGTGCGTGCCCTTATGCGGGGTTGGTGGGTCATTATGATCTGCGCAATTGCCGGAGCCGTGCTCTCCGCCATGTACGCTCTATCGATGCCAAACCAATTTCAGTCGGTAGCGGAAGTCTTGATCGAACCCCGCGGGCTGAAAGTGCTCGACAACTCCGTCGCGCCAACCGGACTGAACAGCGAAGCTACGGTGGCATTTGCCGAAAGTCAGGTTCGTATCATCACGTCGTCCAGCGTGTTGGACCCGGTCATTCGAGAATTGGAACTGGACCAAGATTCGGAGTTTAACGGTACGGCCCAAACGGGCGGTGCTTTGATGAAATTTATATCCCTGTTGGTGGGCAGTGAGCCCGATCCTGCCCGTCAGATGGCGAATGCGCGGGAGACTTTGGATAAGTCGATCTTTGTGAGCCGGATCAACCAGACTTTCACAATCCAGATTGGGGTCACCACGCAAGACCCCTCGAAATCTGCCCGCATCGCCAACGCTATTGCAGCGGCCTACCTCAAGGATGAGGCCGGTGCCAAGTCATCAGCGGCCCAAAGCGCGACAGAAGATTTGTCCGGTCGCCTCGATGAACTGCGTGCCAAAGTGCGTGAAGGCGAGGAGCGTGTTGAGCGATATAAGGCTGAAAACGGCCTTGTTGACGCGGATGGCAAGCTGGTCAGCGACGTGCAGCTTACACGCTTGAACGATCAATTGGCCTTGGCGCAAATTCAGACAACAGACGCCCAAACCAAGGCGGCGCAAGCCCGTCGCGCCGGTTTGGAAGATGTCTTGACCGGTTCATTGCCCAGCAACCTTTCGTCCAACGCCGTCAATCAATTGCGTGTTGCCTATTCGCGGGCCAAGTCCCGGCGTGACCGCGTGGCAACCCGTTTGGGGGAACTGCATCCTGAACGCAAAGCCGCTGAGAGCGAATTGCGCAGCGCACGCGGTGCCATTGAAAGTGAAATTCAACGGATCATTCGCTCTGCCCAGAGTGACTTTGAACGGGCGAAATCGCGCCAGTCGGAACTTGTGTCCCAAGTGAATACCTTGAAAGGCCGGGCGGTCAATGAAGCTGCGGCTAAGGTGGAACTTCGGGAATTGCAGCGAGAAGTGGATGCGAACCGACGTGTGTTTGAATCCATTCTGTTGCGGTCCCGTGAAACCGACGAACAGTCCAACATTCGCTCTGAGAGCGCCCGTATCATCACCGAAGCGCAGCCACCACGGAAGAAATCCGGGCCTGCGCGCAAGCTTGTTGTTGCTGCAGGGACCATTGGTGGCGGTGTATTGGGTGCTGCTCTGGCGCTCATCCCCTTTATGTTCGGCGGTTTGAAAAGTATGATGGGACCTGCCGACGGACCAGCTGGCCAAGGCGGGAACGGTCGCCCCGTTCATCGTCCTCATCGCGATCAGTCGCAAAACGCTGGTGCCGATGATCTCTATGCACCCGACGATGGGCCAGCAGACGGTCGGCAGGCGACCAAGAGCGTAAGTACGCCGGAAGCTTATGCGAACGAGAAGACACCGCCGTCATCCGTGCCTGCTGCGTCAGTTCCTGCGGCGCAACCCGCTGTTGAGCGAGCGCCTCCAGCCGCGCATATGGCACCAGCCCAAACAGCCGCTCATGCTCCGCAGCAAGCTGTGCCGCAACACGCTGCTCAATACCGCCCTCAACCTGCCCAGCAGTTCGCTCCGCAAGCCGCTCCGGCCTATCCGGTGGCACAGCCGTCCATGCATTATGCTCCCAACCCGCATGCAGGGTCTTACCCATCCATGCCTCCGCAGCCCGTCTACCCAGCGCCGGGATATCCACCGGTTGCACCAACTCAACACCCTGCGGTCCAAGGCGGTTTTTTTGATCCGATGACGGGTCAACCATTGCCGCACTATGGCGCGGTGCCTTACGGATACCCACCCGTTCCCCGCCAAGGCTAGATCTTAATCCAGTGGCTTTGGGAGGATCTGTTTTGAAAGGCCGATCAGCACGAGGACAAAGGCCAGTATTAGCGGCATGTAAATGCGGTCATCGGGCAGGGGAAACAGCACAAACTTTGCGCCCAATGTGAGGATGATGGCGGTGAGTGTCATCGCCTCTTGTGTGGCAACGCGTGCGCCCAATCTAACGAGCACCAACAGACTGCCCAGCGCCAAGGCGAGGATCAGCGGCCATTGAAAATAGGCGAGCGCTGTAATGCCGCCCCGCGTCACGCCCTTGGCATAGGCGAGCAATGAAAATTCCGGATCGAAGCCGGCCATGGTTTCCTGTGGCTGGATGTTGGAAAACCAAAAGTGCGGCCACCAGCCAATGTGGCCCATTGTTCGTGTCAGCACGAGATAGGCCGCAACGCAGACGAACAATCCAATCAAAGCCTGCGCTCTTCGATCAGCGAACAGAAGGGACGCCAGCATCATCGCGATGGCCAGCAAAATCGTGTCAGGTCGCACCGTCATGGCAAGAACCAAGGCCACGACAGTGATTACTGTCTTACGTGCTGTGAACGCCGCAAGGGCAGCGACCGTCAGCGCTGCGGCCGCTAGGTCTGGCACAACACCGCCGATCATTTCGCGACCCTGGAGCGCCAGGAACACCCAAGCTATGAGGGGTGTCGCCCACAGCGTGCCGCCTTGCCGTAACCACCAAAGGCACACCAAGGCCAAGAGGGCGAGTGCCGCGAGATTGATGGCTTGAGCCGCCTGATGGGCGGTCAGCCACGGTTGAAGGCCCTTCAACGCAGCTATGTACCCGGCCTTTACGCGGTACATGGGCAGCATGCTGTTGAACGCTTCAGGGTCTTCAAACTGCCGGATGCGGTAGTCGTTCTCGCCGGTGAGGGCGGCAAATTCCGATGGTCCTGCAAGGCCTTTGACCGTGTCGAACGCCTTTCTGTGAAGGGCCTTAGCGTCGTCTCTCGGGGCTTCCTGTGCCAAAGCCAGATAGGGCAGAGCGTCCCAATTCATAGTGGGTCGCAGTATAGCCATGGCTGCCACGATGATGAGGATCGCACCGGTCAAGGCTATCATGACGCGGGTGAGCCACGGTCCGCTGAGGACCGGTACAAGCGCATCCCACAACGGTAAGAGGCGCTCCGCCGGGGCGGAGGCCGAAATCTGCCGGGGGTTGGCCGTTGTGTCGCTCATGCCTGTTCGCATTAGCCCCGCTGGGACAGAACGAAGTCTTTGACGATCTTCACCACGCCACCGGACAGCACCGTATCAAAGGCGGTGATGAATTTCTCCACGTGCTCCTTTGTGGTGATAAGCGGCGGCTGCAGACGGATCACATTGCGGTTGTATTCCGTGAACGCCACGAGCACATCGTGGTCGCGCAGCAGGGCTGACCCGATGAAACCGGAGAGAGAGCCTTTCAGTTTATCGTCCAGCACAGCCAGCATGGGCCGCACGGCGGCTGGCATGGTCCGCGAGAAATCGTGGAACTCCAGACCCATCATAAAACCACGACCGCGCACATCTTTGATGAGTTTAGGGTGCTTTTCCTGCAGGCGTTGCAACTCGCTTTTCATATAAGCGCCGACGGTTGTGGCGTTCTCCATCAAGGCGTCATCGTACATGATGTTAAGCGCTTCGATGGAGGTGATGCAGGCCTCGCCAATGCCGCCGAATGTGGCCGGTCCATGAATCAACGCAGTGGACGGTTTGCCATAGGCTTTCATGTAGATCGGTTTGCGCGCGATCATTGCGGCCATCGCCGTCTTGCCACCACCGAGTGACTTTGCGAGCGCGGTCACGTCCGGCACGACGCCATAATGTTCAAAAGCGAAAAAGCGGCCCGACCGGCCGGTGCCAGACTGCACCTCATCGGCAACCCATAGCACGCTTTTTTCGTCACACAGTTTGCGCAGACCCTGCCAAAATTCTGCCGGTGCCTCGATGATACCAGCACCGCCCTGGATGGTCTCCAGGCACACGATGCCAATCTCTGGATCGTTTTCCAGCGCTGTGCGGATCGCACATAAATCGCCGAACGGCACTTTGGTCGAGAAGCAGAGCGACCACTGCGCGCAAAGCCACCGGCGCCTCCCGAATCCAACGCATTCCCTGAGAGAAGCCCGCTCCGACTCCCCACCGAGCGGCGAGA
>JBCBYZ010000108.1:0-11751 GCA_039815595.1 Pseudomonadota bacterium
GGCCCGTCGGCCTTTGTGACCGGTTGGCCCATCAAGCATTCGCGCTCCCCCCTCATCCATGGCCACTGGCTTAAATGCTACGGTCTATCCGGTGGCTACGAAAAGGTTGCCACCGAGCCCGACGCTTTTGTTAATTTCATAACGCACCTGAATCAGAGCGGGTTTATTGGTGGAAACGTCACGCTTCCTCATAAGGAAACAACTTTTCAGTGTGCCGATGTTTCCACCCCCACAGCTGAACGTCTAAAGGCTGCAAACACAGTTTGGCTACAAAATGGACAACTCCATGCGGACAACACTGATGGCTACGGCTTTCTAGCTAATCTTGATCAGACTCTTCCTGGCTGGGACACAACAGACCGTTTGCACCGTCCCTGTCTGATTTTGGGTGCTGGCGGCGCTTCTCGAGCAATTGTAGACGCTCTTTCCAACCGGGGCTTCTCTAAAATTGTCTTGGCCAACCGCACGCTGGCGCGGGCTGAAACCTTGCTGGATGAAATCGCACCAACGGGAACCGCAATTTCATTGAACGACACACAAAAGATGCTTGGTGAGGCGGGTGTGATCGTCAACACGACCTCAATGGGCATGGATGGCAACGGGTTGCCAATTCTCATGGATGGAATTTATCCCAAAGCCTTGGTTACAGACATCGTTTACACGCCATTGACGACACCTTTCTTGCGGGCTGCAGCGGCTCAAAACATCGAAACAGTCGATGGCTTAGGCATGTTGTTGCATCAAGCCGTTCCAGGTTTTGAGCGATGGTTCGGCGTCCGGCCCAAAGTGGGTTCTGAGCTAAGACAACTGATCGTTAATGATTTGAAAAGGCCGCAAACATGACTGTTTTTCTGGGCCTTACTGGTTCTATTGGCATGGGAAAATCCACGACCGCCAACATGTTTCGCGAAGCCGGAATTCCAGTTCACGATTCAGATGCAGTTGTCCATGCGCTGTACGAAGGTGAGGCCTGCGCCGCCATTGAAGCCGCTTTTCCAGGCACAGTCATGGACGGAGCCGTTAATAGAACGGAACTCGGCAGATACGTTCTCGATAATCCCGTTGCCTTGAAAACGCTAGAAGCCATTGTCCATCCGCTGGTGCGGCAAAAAGAGATAGCATTTCGAAACGGTGTCGAATCAAATCATGAGAAGCTTGCTGTTCTGGATGTACCATTGCTATTTGAAACCGGTGGTGACGCCTGTGTAGACGGGGTAATTGTGGTGACCGCCCCAAAAGACGTGCAAAAAACACGTGTGCTCGCGCGTCCCGGTATGAACGAAAACAAGTTTGCAGCCATCCTGTCCAAACAAGTACCGGATGAGGAAAAGCGCCGTCGCGCTGACTTCATTATCGACACATCACTTGGTATGGAGCACGCCAAACAAGCGGTTGGCTCTATCATTGGTCAGGTCTTGTCGGCTCGCTGGACCGTCAGCAAGCAAGCCAAAGACGAAACCTGAGAAAGACTAACCCTATGCGTGAAATCATTTTTGATACCGAAACCACCGGATTGAAGGCAGCAGACGGGGACCGCATTATCGAGATCGGTGCAATTGAAATGGTCAACCGTTTTCCGACAGGCCGGACGTTTCACCATTACCTCAATCCGCAAGATCGCGACATTCATCCAGACGCTGAGCGCATTCACGGCATCGGCAAGGCCCAGTTGGTTGATAAACCGATTTTTGCCGAGCTGTACGATGAATTTGAGGCGTTCTTTGGCGAAGGCAATCTCGTCGCCCACAACGCAAATTTCGATATCGGTTTCTTGAATGCAGAACTCAAGCGCATCAATAAACCGGCAATCGATAGCCGTCGTGTGGTGGATACGCTTGCTATTGCCAAACGTCTGTTTCCGGGCGCACGGCTTACGCTAGATGCGTTGTGCAGTCGTTTCGGAATTTCAAACGAGCACCGTACTCTGCATGGCGCGTTGTTGGATACTGAGCTGCTTGCTGACGTTTATCTTGAACTCACGGGCGGCCGGCAGGTCAGTTTTGGTCTCGATGTCAAAGAAGAGACGTCTTCTGCACAGGATCGCGGCGGAAAACCACCTACGCATCCCCAAAGGCAAAGACCCGCTCCATTGCCAAGTTTGCTGAGTGATGCGGAGCAAAAAGCCCACACCGACTTCATTCAGACACTAGGCGAAGGGGCTATTTGGCAAAAATGGCAACCGGATCATGACCAGTCGACACCCGGATAAAGCCCTGTTCGTCAAGGCTTGGCTTTATCGCTTGAGTATCGTGAAAATCGAGCGTCAGCACGTTTAGAGCCTACTGACGCCCAAATTAGATAATCAGTTGGCGTTAGCCATCTGCGATTTCACCTGTTCTTCGGCCACACGTTGCTGGAAGAGCGCCGTGAAGTCGATGGGATCAATCATCAAAGGCGGGAAACCGCCGCTGCGCGTTGCGTCAGCAATGATTTGGCGGGCAAACGGGAACAACAACCGTGGGCATTCGATCAAGATCGCAGGCGGGACAGCCTCTTGAGGAATGTTGGTCAGGCGGAACACACCCGCATAAATCAGCTCAATGTTAAACATCGTGCCATCGCCTTCACCGGCGTCGGCATTCAGCTTCAACTCAACTTCATAGTCCGTTTCAGAAAGTGGATTAGCATTTACATTGATGTTGATGTTGATCTCAGGCGCCTGATCCCGTTGACGCAACGACTGGGGCGCGTTTGGATTTTCAAAAGACAAGTCTTTTATGTATTGCGCCAGCACGTTCAGTGATGGAGCCGCACCGTTTGCGCCTTCTGCACCCGGCGCCGCTTCAGCCGGTGTGTCAGTCTTCTTTGCCTTTTTGGCCATAATAGTCCCCAGAATGAGTGTTGAGTTATTGGTGGAATGTTTGGTGTGTCCGTATGAAGCTTGGACTGTAAATGGTCATCTTCTACGCCGTTTGGGCGATTGCGTGGGCGTTACCATTTGCCCCGTCAGCCTGCAAGCAAGGGCTGCTCATCTCTCCGCATCGTCCAAAGGCTTGTTCCAAGGTGATCCAGCACCCTTGGAACCAGACTGTTTGGTGAAATTGGATGTCCCGGTTTGATCTTCATAGTCATCTGCATCCAGATCGATTGTTGTTGAGCCCTCTGGGTTTACACCAGACCGTGGATCTTGGCTTTGTTCAAAGCCGAAATCAGGCGTTTCTGGCCCGCCCTGCCCAAAGCGAACACCGCCTGGTCCAACAACCGTGATGCGCTTGGCAACAAACGACCAAATGGCCGCTCGCACCTGCGGTATGAAAAGCGAAAAGCCAATTGCATCGGTTAAAAATCCGGGCGTAAGCAGCAAGAGCGCGGCCACAACGATGAGGGCTGCATCTCCCATGGCCCGCGCCGGCATACCACCGGCCTGCAATTGACGGTTGATGTCGCCGAAGATCTTAAAACCTTGAAAGCGCAACAACAGAGAGCCGATTACAGCGGTCAAAACCACACCGGCTACGGTGCCGAGCACGCCGATATGCTGTCCAATCATGACGAAGATCGAAATCTCAATCACGGGAACAACAAGAAGTGCGAGGGGAATGAATGAAAACCGCATAATCACCAAATAGAGGGTCAGTCGCCCGATTGCCAACGCAAATCACCGCCTGGGTGAACCGTTCAAGCCAGCACATATGCCACACGGGACTGGAAACTCTTTGAACCTTCCACCCGTTGCCCTATATGCTATGCACCGTGATGGTGGCTTGCCTTGCAGAGTGTTTAGGCAATCCCCCACTGTTTTTTACGCTGTTTCGTCAACGTCTCACCTAACCAAAGAGCCAATATCTCCATGGACTTTGATCTTTTCACCATTTTGCCCCTGGCGGCTGCCATCTTTGTGTTTTGGAAATTGCGCAGTGTGTTGGGCACGCGGACGGGTAACGAACAGCGCCCACCTTACGATCCTTACAACGGTGCCGACAACGACACTGGTCCAGAGCGCGGCGTAGAGGCCTCTACCGATGCGGCAGAGGCCAATGATAATGTCGTCACCCTGCCCGGCAGCCGGTCCCGCCGCGCCGATGACGGCATGACAACCGCTCAAAAAGCGATTGAATCGATTGCCGGCAAGGATGCTGGCTTGAAGAAAAGTCTCTTGGCGATCGCTTCCCGCGACTCCGATTTTAATCCGTCGGAGTTTTTGGATGGTGCCAAAATCGCCTATGAAATGATCGTCACAGGATTTGCAGATGGTGACAAACGCTCGTTAAAAAATCTCCTGTCGCGGGAAGTCTTTGAGAATTTTGAAAGCGTGATCGATGACCGCCAAGCAAATGGCGAAAAAGTGCAAACTAGTTTTGTCGGAACGGAGAAAGCCACCATCGTCGCTGCTGATGTGACCAAAGAAGAAGCACAGCTCACAGTTCGTTTCATAAGCCAGATGATTTCTGCAACCTTGGATTCCAATGATGAAATCATCGATGGCGATCCGGAAGAAGTCGCGGAAATTGTCGATGTCTGGACTTTCGCCCGTCCTTTGAAATCCCGTGATCCAAACTGGAAACTCGTCGCCACTGATGAGTAATAGCGAGTGAGACCGACGGGCAGGCCATGATCGCTCAAACTGTGCGAGAGCTCCGTCTGCATAAAAACGCTTAGAGGCTGAGTTGTATGGCGAAGCCACAGTTTCGGAGATACAAGCGCAGCTTTGCTGAATTGGATGGTTGGGCCAAGGAAGATCACGTTTCGGCACTCACCGTTTTCGCGCTCCTAACGCAAGCCAAAAAGTCGATGCCGTCCACCCGTGCCTTAGGTATTGATGGCGGGGTTCTCGCGGAATTAGCCCGGAAAGCTGCGAGACTGGATCGGCAAAATGGTTCCGTCGCTCGCGCTTTTTTCGAAACCTATTTCGAGCCCGTGGAATATGCAGCGGTCGATGCGCAACACAGTCCCTTTACAGGTTTTCTAACGGGCTATTTTGAACCGGAAGTGAAAGCTTCTTGGACCAGAACCGCAGAATTTCCAATTCCAATTTATCGCCGACCGCATGATCTTATTGATCTTGATGACAAAAATCGCCCCGACACGTTTCCTAACGACTACCGATTTGGGCGTTTGATCGATGGTAAGATCGCTCCGTACTTTGACCGACGGCAGATCAATGCTGGAGCATTGGATGGCCTGAATCTCGAACTGGCCTATGTGAGCGATCTCACCACAGCCTTTTTCGTGCACGTTCAAGGCGCCGGTCGATTGATCTTTGACGATGGGACGACGCAGCGTATCACATTTGCCGCCAAGGCCGGGCATCCCTATACATCCCTCGGTGCTGTCTTATGCGATATGTTGGACATGCCACGTGAAGACATGACAGCTGATTTTCTCGCGCATTGGATGCGGAGCAATCCGGACCGTCTGAAGGACTTTCTGGCTCATAACCGAAGCTATATTTTCTTCGAAGAGGAAAACCAAAGCCGCCCTGATCAAGGCCCTGTAGCCGCAGCGAAGCTGCCGTTAGTCCCTGGCCGAAGCATCGCGGTGGACAGAACACTGCACACATTTGGAACGCCCATTTGGGTGGCCACGCAAAAACCACTGCCCGATGAAAACGCTCCCTTGCGCCGTCTCATGATAGCCCACGATACCGGTTCCATTATCCAAGGCGTTCAACGTGGAGACTATTTTGCCGGTTCGGGAGACGCTGCCGGGTCTGTGGCCGGTCGCATGCTGAACACGTGTTCTATGGTTGTGCTCAAGCCGCGTCACTGTGGTGAATGAGGCGTGGCTAAGCGATCTAAAAACCAGCGCACCTTGGATGCCAGTGAGCAGAAGTTGGATAACAACATTTACCCAAGGCTGCGCACAGAAGATGCTGAAATTTGGACCAAAGTGGCGCGAACGACTGAGCCTTTACGCCGACCCGCCAACCGCTTTCAGCACCAATCGACCCTTAAGGAAGAGATGGCGGACTTGATGCGCGCTACCGTCAGCCCAGATTGGCCCCCTAAAAAACAAAAAAGCTCACCTGCGCAAACGCCCCCGTTCACAACCCCTACGACGGCCAAGCGGCCTGATCATCATCATCCTATTGAAGACCGAGTCCACAAACACTTGGCAAAAGGCCGCTTATCCATTGACGGACGGATTGATTTGCACGGCATGACCCAAGATGCGGCACGACATGCGCTTGTGAACTTCTTGGAAATGGCACAAGCCAGCGGGCATCGCGTTGTGCTTGTCATAACTGGCAAAGGCAATATGGGTCAGGGCGTGCTGCGGCGCATGGTGCCGGTCTGGTTCGACCTCACTGAATACCGTCGTTTGGTGAACGGTTACCGACAGGCGCATGTTTCCCATGGGGGAGAGGGCGCGCTTTACGTGCGGATCAGAAAGCGCGGTTCAGGTTCAAAGTCTCATGTCGGGCGGTCAAGATGACACCGTTTGGAGAGCGCTTGAGAGAGTTGCGGGAAGAAAGGTCCATGACCCAGCGGGATTTGGCAGCCGCTATCGGTGTATCGGCGGGATATTTATCGGCACTGGAACATGGTCACCGTGGCCGCCCGTCCTGGGCACTGCTCCAGCGCATTGTTGGTCACTTGAACATCATTTGGGACGATGCGGAACAGTTGCAGGATCTGGCAGCTCTGTCAGACACCCGCGTTGTGGTGGATACGACCAAATTGTCGAGCCAAGCCACCCATTTGGCCAATGTGTTGGCTTCGCAGATCGGCGACCTTTCGGACGACAAATTGTCAGAAATTTTGGCTGTTTTGCATCAACCAGAGGCGTAGCATTCCGCATACGTTTCAGAGCAGTTTGCGCAGATCACTTTCTTTAGTGTTCACCAACCAACCATAGTAATTTTCCCGGGGGACGCGGGGCTTCTTCCCCGTCATGATCCGATCGCGATTGATGCGTTGTAGGGCCTCTGCCCGCAAGGTGACGCTACCCAAATTGTAGAGCGTTGCGGTCAAGCCGGGGTTCTTTGAGATGTCAAAACCTGTGGTGGACAAATAAACATCAATACTGTGTCGAATCACGGCGGCCATGTAGAGCAGCGTCGAATCCGGCTCCATGATGGTGTTGTAAACTTCGTTGGCGCGCCGCACGCTCAAGCGCGGTTCACGCGGAGATCGGGCCCGTACCAGATCATTGACTTTCAGAGCGGTGAGCGGGTTCAGCTGACCCAGACCAAAGGTCTGACCGGCGTAAAACGGTTGGAAGAACACACGACCAAACCGGTCATTGGGCCACGATTTTCCCGCAACCGTTTTGCCACGATAGGTCTTGTTCCACACCTGCTCACGGCAGGTCCAAAGATCGTATCGGTTTTGAATCGATTTGCAGCGGGCAAAGGGTGCTTGGTTCACAAAGCGGGAAACAGAAACCCCTTTGTGTTTAAAGGAGAGGTCTTGGTTCAAGTAGGCCAAGGCTTTCACATAGTAGGATTGTAAGCGATCCTTCGCATCTACATTGTAGGTATGTTCTCCCACCAGCGCGCCCACAATGTGGATAGGATCTATGCCGTAAGTGCGCGCAGCCGATTTGATCTTGGCCATTAGCTTGGTATCGCTGGCCAGCAAAGCGCGGATTTTTTGGTATTTGCGTTCAAATGAAGAGCCGCGGGTTCGCCGAACTGATCCAGCCGGAACTTTGGGCTGCTTTGAAAAGTAGTTACCCTTGGGCACCACCGTTTGTGCTTGCGCTGGGACCGCAAGAAGAAGGGTAGTGACAGCCAAACTCAAAGCGCCACAAAGAAGAGACACGTAACGGAAAGCGGGCGTTTTCATGTCTATCGCTTACGGCACAAGAGCGGTCTGCGGCAAGGGACTTATGTCACAGGCCGCAGACGCAATTTTGTGAAATCCGGTAAGTCTTAGCAGGCCGGTTCTGCCATTTGCGATCCACGTATGCGGGGCACTGCTTTGGCAGAGCATCAAAGAATGTAACGCGACAGGTCCGTGTTCTTGGCCAGATCGCCAACATTCTTACGCACAAACGCAGCATCGACGATGACGGTTTGGCCACTTTGATCCGCCGCCGTGAAGGAGACTTCATCCAACACCTTTTCCATCACGGTTTGGAGACGCCGCGCGCCGATATTCTCCACCGAGGCATTCAATTCCACCGCTATGTCCGCCAAAGCGTCGATGGCATCGTCGGTGAATTCCAACGTCAAATCTTCCGTTCCCATCAAGGCGATGTATTGCTTGATAAGGCTGGCTTCGGTCTCGGTTAAAATCCGGATGAAGTCGTCTTTGGTCAGCGCCCGCAATTCAACGCGGATGGGTAAACGCCCCTGAAGCTCCGGCAAAAGGTCCGACGGTTTTGAGACGTGAAATGCGCCTGAAGCTACAAACAAGATGTGGTCTGTTTTGACCGGTCCATGCTTGGTTGCAACGGTGGTGCCTTCTACAAGCGGAAGAAGATCGCGCTGGACGCCTTCCCGGGAGACTGAACCACCACGTGTGTTGTCAGACACTGCGATTTTGTCGATCTCGTCCAAAAACACGATGCCGTTGTTTTCCACCGCTTCGAGCGCTTCTTGAACCACTTGGTCTTGATCCAACAATTTGTCGGATTCTTCGGCGATCAACAGATCATAGCTTTCCTTGACGGTCGTTTTCCGCTTCTTGGTCCGGTTGCCCATGGCTTTGGACATCATTTCGCCGAGGTCGATCATGCCCATATTGCCGCCGGGCATACCCGGTATTTCCAATCCGCCCAACGGCGACCCGCTCTCGGAAAGCTCGATTTCAATTTCCTTGTTGTCGAGATCGCCTTCGCGCAATTTTTTGATGAAGCTTGCCCGCGTTGCCGGGCTCGCACCTGGACCAACCAAAGCGTCGAGCACCCGGTCTTCAGCGGCTGTGTGGGCTTTCGCCTTCACTTTCTCGCGCTTTTGCTCGCGCACTAGACCGATGCCGATTTCCACCAAATCACGGACAATCTGTTCCACATCGCGGCCCACATAACCCACTTCGGTGAATTTGGTCGCTTCGATTTTCACAAACGGCGCACCGGCCAGCTTTGCCAGACGGCGGGAAATTTCCGTTTTGCCAACGCCTGTGGGTCCGATCATGAGGATGTTTTTGGGCATCACCTCCTCTTTCATCGGACTTTTGAGTTGTTGTCGCCGCCAGCGGTTGCGCATGGCCACAGCGACAGCCCGTTTGGCGTCGTTTTGGCCAATGATGAAGCGGTCGAGTTCCGAGACAATTTCCCGGGGAGAATAATTTGTCATGGTCTACGGCCTTATTTGGATACGTCTTGGGCTTCGTCGAGCGTTTCGACGATGAGATTGTGATTTGTGTAGACGCAGATATCCGCTGCGATCGTCATCGCTTTCTTGGCAATGTCCTCGGCACCGGCTTTGGTATCTGCAAGAGCGCGGGCAGCGGCCAAGGCGTAATTGCCTCCGGAGCCAATGGCCATAATGCCGTTTTCGGGTTCAAACACATCGCCAACACCCGTGATGCAGAGGCTCACATCCTTATTGGCCACCAGCATCATGGCTTCCAACCGACGCAGATACCGATCGGTCCGCCAGTCCTTTGCCAGTTCGACACAGGCCCGCATAAGTTGATCGGGATATTGCTCCAGTTTGGCCTCCAGCCTTTCCAGGAGTGTAAACGCGTCTGCGGTGGAGCCAGCAAATCCGCAAATCACATCGCCCTTGCTCAGGCGTCTCACTTTTTTGGAATTGGACTTCATGATGGTTTGCCCCATCGAGGCTTGCCCATCACCGGCGATTACGACCTTGCCGCCTTTGCGCACCATGATGATCGTTGTCGCGTGAATCGGGGGCAAGCCCCCATGATTGTCTCGGCTCACTTTGTTACTCCAAACATGTCCGTTTATGCTGCGGTCCTTGCTGGCACCGCATTGTATAGCTCCTTTACCCGCGATCTCAGCGCATTGGAGCCTCTATTCGCCGCTGCATATGGGGTGGGGATTGGTGATTGCAAATGGCCGCCGGGACGCATGGCATCACCAGAGCCGGTCTGAATTAGATGCTGCCTACTCATTGCTAGCCACACATTGGCAAGCCTGTTAAAGACCGCGGGTCAGTCGATCCGACCTTCATACAGCCCAAAGACAAGCCCATGGCCCGCACAGCCCAAATTGAGCGAAACACCAATGAAACTGAGATTTTTGCCTCCGTAAACTTGGATGGCACCGGCACATGTGATGTACACACGGGTGTCGGCTTTTTCGATCACATGGTCGAACAACTGGGCAAGCACGGCCTCATCGACATTGTTTTGAAAGCCAATGGTGACACCCACATCGATGATCACCACACGGTGGAAGATTGTGGTTGGGCTATCGGCCAAGCGGTGAACGAAGCGCTGGGTGAACGGCGCGGGATCACCCGCTACGCCTCAATTGATCTGCCGATGGACGAAGCCATGACACGCGCCGCTGTGGATGTATCTGGCCGCCCGTTTCTGGTGTGGGACGTTGCTTTCACTTCGGACAAAATTGGCACTTTTGATACCGAATTGGTGAGAGAATTCTTCCAAGCCTTCGCTCAAGCGTCCCGTATCACACTCCACGTGCATACGCTTTACGGGTCCAATGCGCATCATATCGCCGAAACATGTTTCAAGGCGGTTGCCCGTGCATTGCGTTCCGCGTTGACAGAAGACTCGCGCACGGCCGGTGTTATTCCATCCACCAAGGGTACGTTAAATGTCTGACGAACGCGGGTTGGAAACCTCTGTTTCTCGAAGCTGCCTCAAGATGAACCGCACATGATGTACACGTTGCACGCACCCAACGAGATTGGGCCCATGCCTTTGGACTCGAGTGAGCAGGGGGAAGATCATCGCTTCGATAACGTCCTTGCGGTACCCGATGGAATGGCCAAATGGGCGTTGATCCTACCGCCATTCTGGTTGGCTTGGCACAGGTTGTGGGGCGCTCTCACGATCTATGCCGCGATCACGTTGGTACTTTTATCGCTCTTGGGCACAGGTTATTTTACCATCACACTGCTTCTTGGTGGTCTACCGGGCCTCTATCTGCTCTTGGAAGGGAACAATCTGCGCCGCGATGCTTTGGGCCGCTCCGGATGGAAAACAATTGATGTCTTGGAAGCTGCCAATGAAAGTGAAGCCATCACGCGGTTTCTCGCACGGTGGACCGATGCGGAGGCACCAACGCCAGACCGAACCCAGCCCTCCCCACCATCAGTGACACGACCGCAAACCGTGGCGGCAACGGGTCCCAACGACCGATTGGCCTTCGGCCTGTTTCCCGATGGAACCGACTAGACCATGAAGGTTGCGATCATTGATTACGGCTCGGGCAATCTCCGCTCCGCCCTCAAAGCGTTTGAGCGGTCTGCCCGAGAGAGCGGTATCTCTGCTCAGATAATGCTGACTTCTGATGCCGAGGAAGTTCTTACGGCGGATCGGATTGTGTTGCCGGGCGTTGGGGCCTACGCCGATTGTCGGGCCGGTCTCGACGCTGTTTCCGGTATGGTGGAAGCATTGCAAACCCGTGTCGTTGCGCAAGCGGTCCCTTTTTTAGGCATCTGCGTTGGTATGCAATTGATGGCCACCCGTGGCTTGGAAAGCTCCGATGCGCTGGCTGCGGAACTGCGTGGCTTGAATGATCAAACAGATCACTTTTCGACACGTGCTGAAGGCGGCGTTGACGTTCCGCCAAACACCATTGATCGCCGCGATCGTCTGTGAAGGCTTTGCAAAGCTGCTACGAGTAATTTCCAGAAATATCGCATGCGCTCTGTCGCAGTCTCGCGTTTCTCTCTTGATTCATTGGCACTTAACGCCACATAAGGAC
>JBCBYZ010000105.1:0-12170 GCA_039815595.1 Pseudomonadota bacterium
AAGTGAAGCCATCACGCGGTTTCTCGCACGGTGGACCGATGCGGAGGCACCAACGCCAGACCGAACCCAGCCCTCCCCACCATCAGTGACACGACCGCAAACCGTGGCGCCAACGGGTCCCAACGACCGATTGGCCTTCGGCCTGTTTCCCGATGGAACCGACTAGACCATGAAGGTTGCGATCATTGATTACGGCTCGGGCAATCTCCGCTCGGCCCTCAAAGCGTTTGAGCGGTCTGCCCGCGAGAGCGGCGTGTCCGCTCAAATTGCCCTAACGTGCGATGCTGAGGAAGTTCTTAGGGCGGATCGGATTGTGTTGCCGGGCGTTGGGGCATACGCCGATTGCCGGGCCGGTCTCGACGCTGTTTCCGGTATGGCGGAGGCATTGCAAACCCGTGTCATTGCGCAAGCGGTCCCATTTTTGGGCATCTGCGTTGGTATGCAACTGATGGCGACCCGTGGCTTGGAAAAAGCGATAACTCCCGGTCTCGGTTGGATTGATGGCGATGTAGTGCGCATTACTCCAAATGACCCCAAGTATAAGATTCCCCAAATTGGATGGAACACTCTCCATACCCACCAATCACATTCCATCTTGAACGGAGTGGAAACTGGCCCCGATGGACTGCACGCCTATTTCGTACATTCTTATCATCTCGCCGAGCCGCCGACCGATCAGTTGATTGCCACGGCTGATTATGGTGGTGCGATCACCGCAATTGTTGGTCGTGACAACATGGTGGGAACCCAGTTTCACCCGGAAAAAAGCCAGACACTGGGTTTGGCTCTCATTGCCAATTTTTTGAGGTGGCAGCCGTGATCCTCTTTCCAGCAATCGATTTGAAAGGCGGCGAGTGCGTGCGTCTTAAACTCGGCGACATGGATCAAGCGACGGTCTACAACACCGACCCCGGTGCGCAGGCCAAAGCGTTTCAAGATCAAGGTTTCACCCATCTTCACGTCGTGGACCTCGATGGGGCATTCGCCGGTGAAGCCGTTAACGGGACAGCGGTCGATGCTATTTTGGCTGCCACCACAAACCCGGTGCAACTGGGCGGCGGCATCCGCACTCTGGCCGATATCGAGCGCTGGTTGGATAAAGGTCTCGCACGGGTCATTCTTGGCACCATCGCCGTGCGCAATCCTGAACTCGTGAAAGAGGCCTGCGGTCGATTTCCCGGCCAGGTCTCTGTTGGAATTGATGCAAAGGGCGGCAAAGTTGCGGTCGAAGGCTGGGCGGAAACCTCCGAACTGACAGTGATCGATATGGCAGCCCGATTTGAAGACGCGGGTGTGGCGGCCATCATTTATACGGATATTGACCGCGACGGTGTGTTGGCGGGTATTAACTGGGACAGCACGTTGGCGCTTGCTGCGTCCACATCAATCCCCGTGATTGCGTCCGGTGGTCTGGCTTCCATGCAAGACATAAAACGCATGTGCCAACCGGACGTTGCAGTGTTGGAAGGGGCCATCTCAGGCCGCGCTCTTTATGACGGTCGGATCGATCCTGCGCTGGCATTGCAAACACTGCGGGGGGTGGCCTAGTGCTCAAAACCCGCATTATTCCCTGTCTCGACGTGAAAGACGGTCGGGTGGTGAAAGGGGTCAATTTCGTTGATCTGATCGATGCCGGTGATCCGGTGGAGGCAGCCCGCGCCTATGATGCCGCTGGTGCAGATGAGCTGTGCTTTCTGGATATCACCGCCTCATCGGACAATCGCAGCACACTGTGTGACGTTGTGGCGCGAACAGCTGAACAGTGTTTTATGCCGGTGACCGTGGGGGGTGGTGTCCGCAATTCCGACGATGTTCGGAAGCTTCTGTTGGCGGGGGCAGATAAGGTTTCTTTCAACACTGCTGCGGTCAATGATCCAGATTCTGTCGCCCGGGCAGCGGACAAGTTCGGCAACCAATGCATAGTCGTTTCCATCGATGCCAAGCGTGTCAACAAGGAAGGGGAAACCGACCGGTTCGAGATTTTCACTCACGGCGGCCGCACGCCCACGGGAATCGATGCGATCGAATTTGCCCAAAAAATGGTGGAGTGCGGAGCTGGTGAAATTTTGCTCACGTCCATGGACCGGGACGGAACCAAGGCCGGCTACAACCTGCCTTTGACGCGCGCGGTGGCGGATGCTGTCGCCGTTCCGGTTATTGCTTCCGGTGGTGTTGGCAATCTGGATCATCTTGTAGAAGGCGTTTTGGAAGGTCATGCCAGCGCGGTCTTGGCGGCTTCGATCTTCCATTTTGGCACTCACACGATCGCGGAAGCGAAGGATCACATGGCGGCGGCGGGCATTCCGGTTCGCCTTAAGATTTGACTCTTTCGCCAACCTTTGAAACCAGTTCGCGATCCATCGGCACAACGACGTGCATCACTCGCACGCCGGGTCTTTCGCTAGAGTTATTTGATGAGCCAATTCTCTCTCTCTGATCTGGAAGAAATTGTCGCCAAGCGCGCCACTGCGTCACCCGACGAATCGTGGACCGCATCGATTTTGAGCAAAGGTGTGGGAAAAGCTGCCGAGAAATTTGGCGAAGAGGCCGTTGAAACCGTCATAGCCGCCGTGTCCCAAAGCGATGCAGAGGTGGTCAAAGAAGCCTCTGATACGCTTTTTCATCTCCTGATAGTCTTGAAGGCGCGCAACATCCCTCTGGCATCGGTGATGGCCGAATTGGAGAGCAGAACCGTGCAGTCTGGCATCAAAGAAAAAAAGGCGCGTGGGTAGACCGCCGGTAATTGGACATGCCTGATAAGAACCCTTCCCCCTTTTTGCATTTCAGTATCGATCAATGGGCCGCTTTCCGCGCCGATACGCCCCTGACTTTGACCGAGGAAGAGGTGCGTCGGCTGCGGGCGCTGAACGATACAATTTCGCTCAATGAAGTTTCTCGCATTTATCTATCGCTCTCGCGTCTGCTCGCCTCTCACGTCGAAGCGGCTCAAAGTCTGTTTGAACAACGCGCCCAGTTCTTGAATCTCGCGCATCAAAAAACGCCCTTCGTTGTGGGCATTGCTGGGTCCGTTGCCGTGGGTAAATCCACCACGGCACGTATTTTGCGCGAACTGATGACCCGTTGGCCCTCCAGCCCGAAAGTTGATTTGATCACTACCGATGGATTTTTGCTCTCCAACGATGAACTGCGCAGTCAAAACCTCATGGACCGCAAGGGCTTCCCCGAGAGTTTCCAACGTCGCGCCATTCTGGATTTCTTGGCGCGCATCAAGGCTGGCCAGCGCAACGTGGCGGCACCCGTCTATTCGCATCTGGTCTACGACGTGGTGCCTGGAGAAGAAGTGGTGGTCGACCAACCAGACATTTTGATTTTTGAAGGGATCAACGTGCTGCAGGTGAGCGACTTGCCCCGCGACGGCAATTCGGTGCCGTTTGTGTCAGACTATTTCGATTTTTCGATCTATATCGACGCGGAAGAAGATGTGTTGCGGCGCTGGTACGTGGACCGCTTCATGCGTTTGCGGGAGACGGCCTTCCGCGATCCGGAATCGTTCTTTCATCGCTATGTGGATATTTCCGAAGAGGCGGCCCGTGCCATCGCTATCGACTTATGGGAGCGCATTAACCTCGTCAATTTGCACGAAAACATCCTGCCCACGCGTCAAAGAGCCAATCTGGTTTTGCACAAAGGCAGTGAACACAGCGTGGACCGCGTTTCACTTCGGCGGCTCTAGATTTCCTCGCCAAACCGGTCTGCGATCAACGCGCCTAAGGCTTCCAGCGCCACTTCAGCTTGGCTGCCGTCGCAGGCAATAGTGACGTGGCATCCTTTTGAAGCGGCCAGCATCATCAGCCCCATAATCGACGTGCCGCCGACGGTCTCTCCGTTGCAGGAAACATGGGTCTCGCTGTCGAACGTCTGGGCCAGTTTTACGAATTTCGCTGACGCGCGGGCGTGCAGGCCGCGCTCGTTGATAATTTCAAAGGTGCCGGTCTTGATGGTCATTTACCGGCCAGAATTTGGCTCGCAACGTTGATGTAGCGTTTGCCCGCTTCGGTTGCCTTATCGAGCGCTTCTTCCATTGGGCTTTCACCCCGCACCCCGGCCAGTTTAATGAGCATAGGCAGGTTAACCCCCGCCACGACCTCCACCAATCCAGGCTCCATTACAGAGATGGCGAGGTTGGAGGGCGTACCGCCAAACATATCTGTCAAGATGATGGCCCCGGGACCGGTATTCACCCGTCCCGACGCGTCCAAAATGTCTTGCCTGCGCTGCTCCATATCATCGTCGGGGCCGATAGAGACGGTTTCTAACTGCTCTTGCGGGCCAACAACATGTTCCAGCGCCAGCTGAAACTCTTTGGCCAAGGAGCCATGGGTAACGAGGACAATTCCAATCATCAGCAATCAGAAAATATGGAGAAACAGCACGCCATAGTTACACGCAAGGCCGTTTCTGCAAGCCAAAAATGCCTGATCTGGAGGGAAGACCGCGCAAACGGGTTATTTTCCAAGGCCGCTGCGCCATTTCGCTCGATTGTTTGGATCAAAAACCTTCAGTCTTCCCGAAAAAAGCCCAGTTCGAGCCAGTGAGAGATCATCTGCGCTGATACGGCAATTTCCCGTTGGGGCACATGAAGGGTGGGCAATGAAATGGGCATCGCGCTCGATATGCATCTCACACGTCGTTCTGGCATGCGCTCAAGCTCACTTTGCGCAACCAATTCGACGATCCCATCGATTATGCCGCTTGATTGATGATCAACCCGAACGATTCCCAATTGTCCGATTTCAGCCATACCGTTGATGGTCGCAGGGCACCGCGCGATCAGTTTTTGATGCGCAGACGTTATACGAACCCGGTCATCGCTGATCCAACCTGTGTGGAGATTCTGCGACTGCCAGCACTCAACAAGGTGCGCCGCAAGAGCGCTTTTTCCGCTTCCGGATGGCCCGGTGATCAACAGGCCCCATTGTTCCAAGACAATCGCGCAGGCGTGGGTGGTGCTGCCGGTCAACATTGGAAGGGACGCCGATACAACCACTGATTAATTGGCGGCTTTGGGCGGAAGCGCAGCAGAATCCAGTTTGCCGCTGTGCAAGGGCAAGCGCACCGTAAAGACAGCGCCTGTTCCATCGGATACAGGCCGGTTGCCTGCCTTGATCGTCCCGTGATGTGCTTCAATGATTTGTTGGGTGATTGAAAGACCAAGGCCGGAATTTTGGCCAAACCCATCATTTTTTGGACGGTCTGTATAAAAGCGCTCAAAAATACGTTCAGTGTTTTCCGCTGGTATGCCCGGGCCATTGTCACGCACAGTCACCACCGCATGGTTGGCCTCCCGCCACATGTGGACGTCAATTTCACCACCCTTTGGCGGCAAGAATGTACGGGCATTTTCGATCAAATTGGCCATCACTTGTCCCAACCTGCCGTCGTGTCCCATCACCATCCAAGAAGGTGCTTGTGATGTTGTGACCGCTCTTCGTCGACCGCCCGTCACCGTCTGTGTGTCTTTGTCGATGGTCAAATTGAATACGAATGGTTTCTTCGTCTCGTTTGCTGCCATGCCCTGATAGGTGTCTGCGAAGGAGATAAGCAGGGCTTCCAAGTCAACGGGTGAATTGTCGTCCCGTGCCAGTTCCGCGTCCAACCGCGAGGCGTTGGATATGTCTGAAATCAACCGATCAAGACGCCGCACGTCATGTTGGATCACTTCGTGCAATCGCGCTTTTTGATCTTCACGCTTTGCAAGCGGGAGGGTTTCAACAGCGCTTCTTAGGGATGTCAGGGGATTTTTCAGCTCGTGGCTAACATCGGCGGCAAAGCGTTCAATTGCATCGAGCCGTGCGTAAAGCGAATCGGTCATCTGCCGCATTGATGTCGATAGTTTGCCAATTTCATCGTGCCGGTCGGAAAAGTCCGGGATGGTTTCGCGTGACTTAACCCCCAGTCGAACCCTTTGGGCAGCCGCCGACAAGCGGTGCAACGGTTTGGCAATTGTAGATGCCAGCAGGATCGACAAAAGAAGTGTAACCAGAGTGGCCACACCAAACACCCGCATAATAGCCAAGCGTTCTTTCTCTAAAATAGCGTCAATATCGCCGGCTTCCGTTGAGAGGAGTAAGACGCCTAAAACGGCGCGGAACCGTTGGACAGGAACCGCCACGGAAACAATCGTGTCACCATTTTCCGTTCGTCGAGTTTTTGTGCCAGGGCTGCCGGTCAGTGCGGTCACCACTTCGGAGTAAGCCGTGCCATTGCCGTCCGCGCTTTCGCGGTAAAGCTGAAGATCACCCTGCCAGAACCAGCGCCGAAACCGCAGCCAGATATCCTCAAGTGTGGTTTCTTCTTTCCCCGTCACGCTGGGCAAATCGTACCGTAGGATCTGTCCACGCGAGTACAACCGGTCAGAATCCAAGATGATCAGCCCATCTTGATCGTAAATACGGGCCCGTGTGCGGGTCGGGGAAATCAAACGCCGCAAGATCGGTGCGACTTGTTCGGGGTTGATTGGAAAATCGAGGCTCTCGGTCTCGCTTTCCATAGGCACTGCGCTTTCGCCCGCTTTCAGTTCCAGCAACCGGTCGGGATCAATGTTGATGGCATCTGTTTCCACGGTGGCGCGCGCTGCGATGGCGGCGGATATGATCTCACCTTGGATGAGCAGGCTTTCTTCGCGCGCTTCTATCAGGCCGTCTCGAAACTGATTGAGAAAAATGATCCCAGCCAACAACACGATCAGGGCAGCCATATTCAAAAATATGATGCGTTGCGAAAGTGTGGAGAAAACGTAGCGGGCAAAAAACCGGCTTACCACATGAAACATGCGCCGTGGGATCGAACGCTTTTTGATGCGCCGTGCCAACTTCGGCCGAGAACTGACCGCGGTCACCGTATCAGCGATGGGGTTTGAGGCTCCATGGTCGCTCGATACTGAGGAGCGAGTTTGTTCGGCTGTGACGTTCTTTGCGCTCTTTACATCATCATCACTTGGGGGACGATGACCCGTCCGGTCGGACTCCGGGCGCATACGGCGCGCATCAGAGTCCAGAACGGGCGTGTCGGTCATGCGCTATCAGCCTTCCCGAAAGCGGTATCCAACGCCGTAGAGCGTTTCGATCATGTCGAAGGAATCATCCACCACTTTGAACTTTTTCCGCAGCCGCTTGATGTGGCTGTCGATCGTGCGGTCGTCTACATAGACTTGGTCATCATAGGCGGCGTCCATCAGCGAATCGCGGCTTTTTACAACGCCGGGACGTTGGGCCAATGCAAACAGGATCAAAAATTCGGTCACGGTGAGCGTGACCGCCTTGCCTTTCCACATGCTGGTGTGACGCTCCTGGTCCATACTGAGATGGCCGCGTTCCAAGATGTTGGAGCCGCCACCTTCTTCACGAACTGCTCCTTCTGCTCGGGCAGCGGACCGGCGAAGAATTGCTTTCACGCGCTCAACCAGAAGCCGCTGCGAAAACGGCTTGGTGATGAAATCATCCGCCCCCATTTTGAGGCCGAACAGTTCATCGATCTCATCGTCTTTTGAGGTGAGAAAAATCACTGGAAGATCGGATTTTTGCCGCAACCGGCGCAGCAACTCCATTCCGTCCATGCGGGGCATTTTGATGTCGAAGATCGCAAGGTCCGGGCGACGGGCGGTCAAGCCGTCCAGGGCTGAGGCGCCATCCGTATAGGTCTCAACCTTGTACCCTTCTGATTCCATCGCGATGGACACGGACGTAAGAATGTTGCGGTCATCATCGACCAAAGCAATTGTTGGCATGCGGATCGTCTCCTGGAGCCGGGAACGAAGGGCCCGTACTGTCCTTGGCTCAATCTAGTCTTAAATGAACGGGCGTCCAAAGGTCTTGTTGTCAAAAACAATTTTGAGACTGCCCAGAAGGCCAAAATTGCGAGATAATTGTGGCGATCCAACATGGAAGCCGTTTGATCAAAACCCAAAAAGCGTTCTTTAAGGACGCTGTAGGACCACTGGTTCGCTAAAATGCGTTGGATTTGATTAACCAGCCTCATCATCTTGTCTAATCTTCAATCGATTAAGCGCCTTCAAATCGATTTGGAGTGGGTGTCATCCGGTTGTCATGATGCGTCCGCGTGCATAGGGTCCGCCGCACATTCGGAGCGGTGATGACGGCACGCGCTTCGCGAGGAGAGGCCCCGTCATCTCTGTTCAAATTCACGAAAAGAAGGTGGTTCCTGTGATCAATTCAGGCATTCACAATCCAGCCAATGGTCCCCAAGCAATCGGCCAGCGCGTTGAGCTGGTAAACCCGGCCTCCATTCGTTGGAACGATGACGAGCAAGCCCTCTACGACTTGGCTTTGAAAAGGGGTGAAGGCGTTGCGGCTGCCAACGGTCCCCTGGCGGTTGAGACGGGAAAACACACCGGGCGGTCTGCCACGGACAAGTATATTGTCCGCGATTCTGGAACGGAACAAACCGTTTGGTGGGATAACAATCAGCAAATGAGCGAGCAGCATTTTGATGTTCTCTTGGCTGACTTTCTCGCCCACACACAAGGTAAGGACCTGCTGGCGCAGGACCTGTTTGGCGGCGCTGATCCCGCCTATCGCCTCAACGCCCGCATCTATGTCGAATTTGCGTGGCACGCTCTTTTCATTCGCCATCTTTTGCGCCGTCCGGCAATGGGCGAATTGGACAGTTTCGAGCCGGAATTGACGATCATCAATTTGCCCTCGTTTCGCGCTGATCCTGCCCGCCATGGTTGCCGGTCTGAAACCGTGATTGCGGTCAATCTGACCCGTCGCATCGTCCTGATCGGTGGAACAGAATATGCTGGCGAAACCAAAAAATCGGTTTTTGGCGCACTCAATTACTTCTTGCCGGAACAAGGCGTCATGCCGATGCACTGTTCTGCCAATTCGGGTGACGACAACGACGCGGCCCTGTTCTTCGGCCTTTCTGGGACAGGCAAAACAACTTTGTCGTCTGACGCCACTCGCACCCTCATCGGTGACGATGAGCACGGCTGGTCTGACAGCGGTATCTTCAATTTCGAGGGCGGTTGCTACGCAAAAACCATCCGATTGAGTGCGGAAGCTGAACCGGAAATTCATGCAACGACCCAGCGTTGGGGTTCCGTGTTGGAAAATGTGGTTCTCGATCCTGAAACGAAAGAGCCGGATTTTGACGATGCGAAGCTTACAGAGAACGGTCGTGTCGCTTATCCGCTGCACTACATCCCCAATGCGTCGCAAACCGGCGTCGCACCGCATCCAAAGACCGTGATTATGCTGACAGCCGATGCGTTCGGCGTGTTGCCCCCAATTGCACAGATGACGTCATCGCAGGCCATGTATCATTTCCTTTCCGGTTACACCGCCAAAGTGGCCGGTACAGAAAAAGGGGTCAGCGGTGTCCAAGCGACGTTCTCCACCTGCTTTGGCGCACCCTTCATGCCGCGCCATCCAAGCGTTTACGGCAATCTGTTGCGGGAGAAGATCGAAGAGCATCAGTCCACTTGCTGGCTGGTGAACACGGGTTGGACGGGCGGCGCCTACGGTGCGGGTAGCCGTATGCCAATTAAGGCCACACGCGCGCTGTTAAGCGCGGCATTGGATGGCTCTCTGGCCAACACGACCATGCGCCGCGATGCGCATTTTGGTCTGTTGGTTCCTACATCTGTGCCCGGTGTGGACGATGCTTTGCTCGACCCACGCAGCACATGGGAAGATCCCGCAGCCTATGATGCGCAGGCTGCAAAACTGGTATCCATGTTCATAGAAAACTTCGAAAAGTTCGAAGCTCATGTGGACGCTAGCGTCAAACAGGCTGCGCCCGCAGCCGCTTAAGGGTCACTAGCTTTCGCCGCGCCCCAACAGGATGTCGAGAATCGACTTTCTTGGGGCGGGGTCTTCCCCGCCATTCATGGCACGGTTTACGCGTTCTTTAAGATTCTGATTATCTTGGCGGCCTCGCCGTGCCGATCGCGCATTTGGTCTGGGCGTTGGTGTGGCCACGTTGACCGGTATCACGGGCATCACATTTGGGCTGACCCGAACCATTCCTGGCAACGGTTTTGCATCCAGCCCGCGATGGGCCGTTGCCATGTAGCTTTGCCAACTGCGGGCCGGCAGGCTGCCTCCGGTCAGTTTGCGCGTTGGGCTGTTGTTGTCGTTTCCGAACCAGACGCCGGTTACGAAATGGGCGGTATGGCCCACAAATATTGCATCGCGAAATGACTGGCTCGTGCCGGTTTTGCCCGCCGCCACGTGCCCTTTCAGCCGCGCATTGCGGGCAGTACCCTGTTCCACGACGTTGACCAACATGCGGTTCATATCCCGCAATACATCATCTCGTACCACGATGGACTGTGGCGGTGCCGCGTGCCGATAGAGTGTTTTGCGCTTGTCGTCCAAAATGCTGCTGATCAGATACGGTGCCACCGCCCTCCCGCCATTGGCATAGGGCAAGTAAGCGGAGGTGAGTTCCAACAAACTGACTTCGGATGTACCCAATGAAATGGATGCGTTCTTGGTCAGTTTTGAGCCAATCCCCATGCTCACGGCCACATCCGCCACTGTACCAGGTCCAACTTGCTGGGTGAGTTGCGCGGACACCGTGTTGAGGCTGAGCGATAGCGCTTGTTCCAGCGTCACAACACCACGATAGCGGCCATCGTAATTTGCCGGTTGCCACTTACCGATCCGGACCGGCCTGTCCTCAATGGCGGTGTCGGGAAAATAGCCAGCTTCGAGGGCGGCCTGCCACACGAAGGGCTTGAACGCAGACCCCGGTTGTCGCTTTGCGTCCGCCGCGCGGTTGAATTGTGATTTGGCATAGTTTGATCCACCGATCAGGCTCTTAACTGCTCCATCCGGCGCGAGGCTCACCAAAGCTGCTTCTGATACACGAAATTTTTTGCCACTCTTGTCCAAGTTCGTTTGCAAAGCCGTCTGTGCGACGGACATCAGGTAGGGCGAAATCGTAGTTTTGACGACGAGGTCTCGGTCGATCTTGCCGAGCCGTTTTTTAACCTGTGCCAAAACCATGTCGGCCACGAAATTTTCCGGCCCTGAATTGAAGTAACGTGCGTTTTCACCGGGTCTGTAAAGGCCCTTTTGTGTGCGATTGGGTTTAATGTAGCCTTCCCGCTCCATGGCCCGCAGAACAACGGCGGCGCGCTGGTTGGCCAGTTTTGGGCTTTTTGCTGGCGTGAAGCGGCTGGGTGCCTTGAGCAAGCCTGCCAGTAGCGCTGCCTCCTCGATTGTGACGTCCCGCGCAGCTTTACCAAAATAGCGTTGGCTTGCGGCGTCTACGCCGGTTGCTCCGGCACCGAAATAGACACGGTTGAGATAAAGCTCGAGAATTTCGGCCTTTGAATATTTTGATTCAAGCCAGAAGGCGAGAATAAGCTCTTGGATTTTGCGGCCAAACGTGCGGTCAGGCGTCAGGAACAGGTTTTTCGCCAATTGCTGGGTGAGCGTCGACCCGCCCTCCCGCAGGCGCTTCTGCATAATGTTACGCACCATGGCGCGGGAAAATCCGATAACGTCAAATCCAAAATGTGCGTGAAACCGACGGTCCTCCACCGCAATCACCGCTTGAGGGATGTAAGGCGACATATCTTCAAGCCGTAGTGCTTTGCCCCCGGTGAGACCGCGATTGGCGATCAATGACCCATCATCGGCCAAGATACGCACGTTTGGCGGGCGTTCCGGCACCGCCCAAGAGGCTGCACTTGGCAATTGCGCCGCGTAAAACAAAAAGACCGCGCCAACGGCGATACACCCCCAAAGGCCCATTACGACGCCCCAATAGGCCAATTTGGGGAAGAACCGTCGCCATAAGGGTAGCTGTCCCCTTGCCGAGCGAGACTTCGCCCCGCTTTTTGCGGGGGCACGTTTTTTTGCTGCACTAGCACCGCCAGGTCCGGACTTGGTTGCGCGCTTTGGTTTGGAAATGGGTGACGACCTTGGTTCAGGACGCACGGAACTGTCTTCAAAGTGCGGTTCTATGCGTCCCCGCTTCTTATTGCGCGGACCGGTCGGTTTCTTGCTCACCATGGAATCTTTGCGCCCGCTTCGTGCCCGTGAAGGGCTCAGACATCTTGTCTATCGGTCGCATTTTAAGGGCTGGTAAAGGCAAGCGTTAACCGTGGCACAAAACTCAGCCTGATTTGCGCAATGTCACGGGGTGGTTGAGCAGCTTCTTAACCATTCTTC
>JBCBYZ010000159.1:0-6435 GCA_039815595.1 Pseudomonadota bacterium
AAGACGGAAGAGCGTGCAATGGGTTTGGTCTCCCGCGCGCTCTTCCGGCTTCCCACGGCCATATATGCCCACGGTGATTTGACGTTGGATGCGCTGAGTCATTCCCAATTGGTCGACATTTTCATCGGCAAGGTCACGAATTGGGCGCAGGTGGGCGGTCCCGATTTGCGCATTCGTGTTGTACGTCGCGAAGATACAGATTCCTCCCTGTCTGTGCTGCGCAACTCCATGCCTGGCTGGTCCGATTTGGCGTTCACGTCCCGCGCCAAAACGGCGGTGACGACGCAGGACGCTGTGGAGACGGTGAAAGCGAACCGGGGTGCCATTGGCTTTGGACCTTACTCGCGCCAGTTGGACACCAGCACCAATGTGCTGCGCATCGGTGGGCTGCATCCCACCGACGCAAACTATCCCAGTGCGGTGACAGTCTCCTTCGTTTGGCACCAGAGCCGGCTGACTGAAACGGTCGCCTCCTTCGTGAATTTTTCCTATTCGCAGAAAGCCCGCTCGTTTCTGTTGGATCAAGGCGCTGTGCCCAGCAAAGAACCGCAATTGACCATGAGCAATTAAGCCCGGGACAGCGGGCTCAGGACACACGGTGATGGGCATACATGCGATCACGAAAACCGGGCTCGCTTCCCGTCTGGTTGTGGTTGTGTTTGTGACACTGGCGCTGGCGTTCTTGATCTTTGTCATTTTGACCACGCTGAGGTTGGAGCAGGGAGCCACGCTTCAAACGCGGGCCATGAAAGAACTCGCCACGGCCCGGGTGGCTGATCAAATGCGCTTGCTGAAAGAACTGGTGGGAGCTGAGTTTCAACGCAAACTCGCCGAAAGCCGTACAAGATTGGCGGCGCTCGCCCAAAATGGCGAAACCCGCAGCGTGATTGAACGGGGTAATATTGTTGCTATCGATCTGGTGCTGTCGCGTGAGGCACGAAGGGGCGCATTTGACGGTATTGTTGCTTTTGACAACAGGCTGAACGCTCTGGGATCCCAGAAGCCCGGGCTTGCACTCCTATCGGCAAACTCCGCTCTGCGTCTGTCCCCCCAGTCTGCGCAGGCTTTCAAATTGTTGGAGCAAGACGATCCGGCCAATCCGCAAAGTGTGCATGAGTTTTTGTATCGGGACCAAACGGCCCTCGCACCCTATGGCATTGAAGGGTCCGGGCTGACCATTGTTCAGCTGCAGCCGATCTTTGGTGATTTTGGTGACGTTGTGGCGATCCTGATGGCCCACAGGATCGTGCGTGCCGATGATGAGGTGTTGAGCAGCCTGTCGCGCAAGGAGAAGTTGGGCATCCGTATTCAGGAGGATGGGCAGGATGTTTTTGTGACCGGATTGGGCCAAGAAGGATTTGCCCCAAAAAACCTCACCGTGCCTTTAGCTGACAACGTCCTGTCCGCCACACCGGATGGTGCTTTGCTTGTTATGTGTTCGCCTTTTGGGAACCGGCGCCGGATCTGTCTCTACGAGCCGGAAACTCTGTTGTCGGGGCTTGTGCGTCCGCTAAGCGCCTATGTGGAAACCGAACAACGCTCGCTGGTCTTGTGGTTGGTATCATTGGCCTTGGCCGGGGTGACTTTGGCCGCGGTGTTTGCGGCCATTGTTGTGCGCCGTGTGTTGGCGCCGTTGCAAAGCATCGCCCGCGCAGTGCGCGCAACGGCCCGCGGCAACTGGATGACCCATGTGTCAGGTCAAAGGCGTTCCGACGAGGTGGGCGAGATCGCCCGAGCGGTCGCCGTTCTTCAAAAAGCCGTTCGCGAACAGCGTCAATTGCAGGCGGATGTGGAAGACATTGAAGCTGTGCGTGCCCGCGCTAAGCATCTTGAAGAAGCGTTTGGAAATTGCCGACGCCGGGTGCGCCAGCAGGTTTTTGGACTTTCAGACTTGGCGGAAACGCTGGACGGGGACAGTGCGCAGATTCGCGCCATGGCGCAATTGGCAATTGGAGAGGGGGATGAGGCCCGTTTGATTGCGCAACGCGTGGCCCCAATCGCGGTCCAAACAGATGTCATCGATGGAGCAGATCAAACGGACCGGGAGGCGGATATTGAGGCTACGCGGGGAGGAGATTTGGTCAGTGCCGACTTAATGCCTGCCCTGGACAGATTGAGTGAGACTGTTGCCTTGGTGGGAGAGCGTTCGGCCCAGTTTAATCGCAATGTGCAAGCGGTGTTAAACCTCGCCATGGCTCTTGAAAGCGACCTCAAGGCCACGATGCGCACATTGGTGGAAGAGCCGGATTTCGACCGTTCCCCCAACCAGCCACCACATGTTCCAGAACGGCGGTCCATCGACAGTTAAGTCCGCCCTGTCAAAGCGGACAGTCGCGATAGCAACCCCAAGCGGTTGTGGCTTGCCGTAAACGGATCTGCGTAGACCTTGGCCTTCGCCTCCAGACCAATCGAGCGAACTGCGTCTACCAGTTTTGGATTGCCCGCCACATGGACGGAGCTGTCCGCGTCCAATTCCGGTAAATAAGTGTCCGGCGTTCCCTGTTGAAAGCCTGCATTCCCACTGCGGTCGGTTACGATAATGTTGTTGATGCCATGGTCGGCCAAATGATCGAAGGCAGGCTTCATGTAGGCGTCACCCCGTGCGACACCGGTTCTCAGGGCCACAGGGCGCTTTGGTTGGGCTTTGATAACGGCGCGGGCGATCGACCAAATCGGGGCAAAGCCGGTACCGGAACTGGCCAAAACCAGCGCCCCTTCCTCGTGATTGCGCAGGAAGGCGCTGCCGAACGGGCCGATCATTTTTCCCTTGTGGCCGACCCTAATCGCATTTCCCAATGCGGATGACACCCGTCCATTCTTCAGTTGCTTGATCTGGAACACGGCCTGATCATCGCGCTGATCGTCCAGGAGTGGCGCGGAATAGGAATACTCCCTGGCTGGAAAGCCTCTAAGGGCGAGTTTTGCATATTGGCCGGGGCGGTGGCGGATCGGCTCCTCCGTCCGCACCCGCATTTCCAATACGCTGTCGCTCAGCACAGTAAGGGCTGTCACCGTACAGGCTTGGCTTACAGGCGCAGGCGCTTCTTCGAATGTCAGTGTTGCGTTTGCCATCACCCGCGAGCGGCAGGCCAAAACGGTGTCTCCGTAAGCCGTCTCTCGGTCGTCCACTTGGCCGGAGGCTAGTGTCACCCGACATGTTTCGCACTGACCGGTTGCGCAGTCATGCGGGATCAAAACCCCTTCGCCAAGGGCTGCATCCACCAGTGTTTCACCGGTTTCCGCTTGTATGATTTGGCCATTGATGTTGAGCGTGTGGCGCATGGAAAACTCCGTATTGTTGATCGGGCTGGGCGGGCGCGCAAATCGTGTTGCGTAGGCTTTGCAAGGCAACACTGTCGTTTCTTCGAAGCCCTGATCGGTTCTAGCTGGTTGTTTTGACGCTGTTCCCTTTGGTCAAACGATTTCGTTTCAACGGGAACGGCTCCAGATGATCGATGAACGCCTACTTGACCAACAGTTCGATGGGGCGCTGGTGGCGCGTGTGGCGGATCTGGTTGTGATCGAAAACCGAGACCCAAAGCAGGAAGCTTTGACCGGGTTGAAAGGCGACGTCGAAGCCGCTTTTGGTGTCCAGTTTACGGCTCATCTCCAACGTCCAGTAACCGTCTTCCCAACGGGCGCCGCCCGACAGGTCAGCCCTGTCTCCCGCATAGGTGTGGATGTTTAACGTGGAGGGAATGATGGTGCCGACGGGGATCTGATCATCGAGCGCTTTGGAATAGGGCACCACTTCGTCAGCCATCATCCACCACTGAGACCCGGCGGTGTTTTGCCCGTCCGCGTCGACGGGAATTGCCCCCATTTTTTGTGTTATGTCGGCTAGGTCGCGCGGTAGCATTTTTAGACGGACAGGACCTTCATAGCCCTTTGGGCCATCCGGGATGTAATTGTATTCGTAGATCGGTTTGCCGGGATCGGACGCATAACCACCGGAATAGCGTTTCTTGCCTGCCACTTGTGCTGGCGTTGCCGTCTTGGGCGGGCCAAAATGCATGTCATCCACGTGGCCGATCATGCCACCACGCGAGGATTTCCACTGCCACAAATCTAGAATTCGGCCGTCATCTGTATAATGCAGGCCGCGGCCATGAGGCGATTTGGGGAAACCGGGAAGAGGGTTTGCGCCTAAAAATGTTGTGCGCCCGCCGCCCAATGTGCTGCCTTGGGTGGAAGCTTGGGTAATCATCACCGCGAACTTGTCTTCGTAGTAGTCCACCACATCAGCGAGCGCGCCGCGCTTGGACATGACGTACCAGCCATCTTCCCGTTTGATTGTGGGAGAACGCATGAGGGAGCGGGTTGGGTCTTGCCAACGAAAAGCAAAATGGATGGTGTCACCACTGCGGGCTGCGCGGACTTCCACGTCGGATGAGCCTGCACCGCCCAGCGCTTCGCCCTGATGTGTTGCAACGGTCGTCACGTCAGCCTGTTGCCAAAACGGCTCGTCCAGCTTTCCGTCGAGCACCGGTGCTTTAGACACTACGTTGGTAGTGATGTCCGGGCGCAGGTTGAGATCGACCGCCCAGGCGGCACCAGCCGCGATGAATCCTAAAAGGACCGCAAGCTCCACCGGCCATTTTTTCAACGTCACGGGTTCGGTAAGGCGCTCCGGACGAAACAAGCGCAGGAGCTGTTGTACCCCACCGTAGAGAAAATGGGTCAGTGTGTGCAGCGCGATGTAGAACAACATGGTCCATGCCAATGCGCGGTGCACGGTCAGGGCAAGACCCGCCTCCCCAAGATAGAGCAAGACACCTGTAATCGTGAGGGTGGCGATGGCCAGATAGGCAAACCAATGCAGCGCAACATTAATCGCGCGCCAGCGCAGTTTGGCGGTGGTCGGAGGGCGCAATGTGCGCAAACGCTTCGATCCGTTGCGGGCGCTCAATGAGGCGCGGCGGACATAGACAAAATAGGCTATTGTGCAAAAAAACAGCGTGAAGCTGCCGGCAATGTGCCACGTCCAGATTTCCCCTTGCGGTAAGAGCGCGTCCAGCGCGGGGGAGGCCCATGCCCAATAATTGTCGGCCGAAATCCGTAAACCCGTTGCCAGGCTCACCAGCATGGATGCCACCGTTAGCCAATGCAGAAAAATCGTGCCGCCATCAGATCTGACTTTCGCGGCGCTGGTCGCTGCTGTGGTGTCAAACGGGCGATGTGTTTTGGACGATGATAAATGATCGGGGGCGAGATCAACCATGGGTTCTGCTCCGGGAAGAACGAATGGTCGAATTTTAATCAAATGCAACTTTTGGTTGCAATACTAGAATTAACAAATGGTTAACGTGACGCATCGCATTTTAACGATCGCGGCATGCTGTGGTGCGCATCGGCGTGGATCAGTCGATGGTATTGTTGAGGTGCTTTAAGACTTGCCGCGCAGGTTTGCCCGGCCGAGCGCCATGCCGATAACGTTTCCCGCGCTCGTGTCCACGGGTGGCTGGCCGCACTCCCAGGTGTTGGGCGTGAGAAACCGCGCCAGATCCGGCAAGTGTTCCGGCGGCAAGGGCTTGGAAAAGACGTATCCCTGCACGCCGCAATCGAAGGCTTGAAGGAATGCGAGCTGTTTGGCGGTCTCGATCCCTTCTACAGTCACGTCCACGTCCAGTTGCCGCGCCAAGTACATGATGGACCGAACGATGGCCGTCGATCTCGCATCCGTAGGCAAACCGTCGGAAATGCTTTTATCGATCTTGATGCGCGTGAACGACAGGTGGCGCAAGTTCGATAAAGATGTGTAACCCGCGCCAAAATCATCCATCGCCACACCCACTCCAATTGCTCTAAGGCGGTCCACGATGCGCGCGGAAAGATCGAAGTCTTCGATCAAGGCTTCTTCCGTGATTTCGATTTCCAACCGGCGGGGATCGATGGCGTGTTCGCGCACTTTGCGCCGCACAAGGTCCACAAGGTCATTGGTGAGTTGGCTGGGCGTGACATTGACCGCAAAACTTATGTCGTTTGGCCAGATTTTGGTTTGTTCCAGCGCGTCTTCGAGCACCTTCTCGGTCAGCCTTGGAAGCAGATCGTTTTGCGTTGCCATGGATATGATCGTGGGAGGTGGGACGTTTCCGTGCACCGTATGGGGCCACCGCACGAGGGCTTCGAAGCTCTTGATGCGCCCGTTAGTGGGGTCAATGACCGGCTGAAAATGGGTTTCAATCGGGTTGTCAGTAACCCCTGTTGATAATGCCCCTTCCATTAATGAGCCGAGGGCCGCCCAGCGATTGGCTGCTTTTTTCATGGCCGGTTCGTAGAGCAGCGGGCGCCCACCCAGTTGCGTTTGTTCGATGGCGAGTTCTGCGTTTCCTACGAGGGTCTGGGGAGTAGAGAGTGCCGAGGAAGGTCTTGCTGCAAACGGCTCGCTATCTCGCATTAAAATACCGTTGCGCTCAGTAGACCGTAGGAGCTAGG
>JBCBYZ010000049.1:0-21826 GCA_039815595.1 Pseudomonadota bacterium
CAACCCGTTTTTTAAGCGTTCGGGCCCGAAGTCCTTGGACCGATCCGATTTCGCGCCACTCACGCCGGGTGACCTAGAGTTGTCGGACGGTGCGCGTACGTTGGCTCATATATCAGCTGCTGCAATTGCAAAGTCGGCTCAGCATTTTCCTCGCATACCCAAACGCTGGATTCTTTGCGGGGGTGGGCGGCTTAACACCACCTTGGTTTCTGACCTGCGAGTGCTCATTCAACCTACCGGTGGCGAAGTGCTCTTGGCAGAAGACGTTGGCCTCGAGGGAGACATGCTGGAAGCGCAGGCCTTTGGCTATCTCGCGATCCGAAGTGCCAAAGGTTTGCCGCTTACCTTCCCGGCCACAACGGGCTGCCAGCATCCAACCACTGGTGGTGTGTTAAGAGGCGTCACGCACTAGGCGCACTCGCAAAAGGGCAATCGATGTTGCGTCTGTTGGCGACCATCAGCGCAGCAGCATGGTTTCTTCTATGCCGCCTTCAATGAGGCCGAGGCGCTTGTCGAGATAGACTTGGCATTCGTCCAACAGCTCCTCCGTATGTTCGGTGAAGAAGTGGTTCGCACCGGGCATAGTGATCTGGGTCGTGGTGATCCCCTTTTGACTGCGCAATTTGTCCACCAGCGTTTGCACGTGTTCCGGTTTCGAGACGCGGTCATCCTCGCCGTGGATGATGAGGCCGGAGGACGGGCAAGGGGCCAAGAAGGCGAAATCGTAGATGTTTGGCTGCGGTGCGATGGACATGTAGCCTTCGATTTCCGGGCGGCGCATCAAGAGCTGCATGCCAATCCATGAACCGAAGGAAAAGCCGGCCACCCAGCAACCGGTCGAATCAGGGTGCAATCCCTGAATCCAATCCAGAGCGGCTGCGGCGTCGGACAATTCTCCGGCCCCGTGGTCGAATTCGCCTTGGCTACGACCCACACCGCGGAAGTTAAAACGCAAGGTCGTAAAGCCGCGCTCTTGGAACATGTAAAACAGCTTGTAGACGATGGGATGGTTCATCGTGCCGCCAAACTGTGGGTGCGGATGAGGGTGCAAAATTATTGCGATGGGTGCGTTTTTGTCCTCAGACGGCTGATAACGGCCTTCGAGGCGCCCTTCAGGGCCCGTGAAGATGACTTCGGGCATGCAATACTCCATCGATGGAAAAGATAGGCGCAGAGCTGTTTGATATCCGATATGACGCGATGTCTGGTCGCGGGCAAACGGAGACGAAAAGCCGACACCCAACCTTGACGGATGTCTTGCCTGTTTCTAACCTTAGTTTAGAACTATTCAAAACTAGACGCGGTGATTTTTGCGTCTCGTGAAGCGGATACATAGGCCATCAAGCCTGTCAGATTCAAGAAAATTGCGGTGCAAGACGGTGTTGCCGAGGCGAACAATTTGACCGCGCACTGTTTTGGTCACCTTTGGATGGCTTACGGACGCGGCTTCGACCTGGTTCTGGGGCCAATGGATGGAAGAGCATGAACGGGCAACGCGCCTATCTTGATCACAATGCCACCGCTCCAATGCGGCCGGAAGCGCGTGCCGCAATGCTGGATGTGTTGGCGACGACTGGCAATCCGTCATCTGTTCACGGCGAGGGCCGTGATGCGCGCGGGCGTATCGAAGTTGCGCGTCGTCAGGTGGCCGAAACTGTCAACGGTCATGCGGCAGGTGTGATCTTTACCTCCGGCGCAACAGAAGCTGCGCATCTGGGTCTCACACCCAATATCAGCGTTGATGGTACTTCACGGCCAGCCAGCCAGCTATATGTGCTGGAGACAGAACATCCCTGCGTGTTGGCTGGTGGTCGGTTTGCTCCGGAACAGGTGCAGGGACTGCCAGTCCATGCGAATGGCCTCATCGATCTGGAGGCATTGGACGCCGCGCTGGAAGCGCATGACTTCGACGCTGGTTTGCCTTTCGCGGCCGTGCAGTTGGCCAACAGTGAAACAGGTGTGATTCAGCCGGTGGCCGAAATAGCACAAAGAGTGCGCTTCAAGGGTGGCTACATTTTGTGTGACGCCGTGCAAGCCGTGGGGCGTATGCCGGTGGACGTGGCTGCATTGGGCGTCGATTTTCTGCTGATCTCCAGTCACAAGTTTGGCGGACCGCAAGGGGCCGGTGCTCTTGTGTTGGCGCATGATAGTTTGGCAATCACTTCAGCCACTTTGGGCGGCGGGCAAGAGTTGAACCGTCGTGCCGGTACCGAAAACGTGGCTGCGATTGCAGGTATGGGCGCCGCAGCCGAGGCGGCTGGCCAGCGCCTTCACGATTATACCGAAATTGCGACACTGCGGGACTCGCTTGCCGCGTCGGTCGTCACTATATGCCAGTCGGAAGGTATCGGAGACCGGCTGACGGTGTTTGGTGGTGATGCTCCGCGTTTAGCCAACACGCTGTTGTTTTCCCTTGCAGGCCAATCGGCGGAAACGGCGTTGATTGCGTTTGATCTGGCGGGTGTTGCGGTCTCAAGCGGGTCAGCGTGCTCGTCCGGCAAAGTCGGTTCCAGCCATGTGTTGCAAGCCATGAACGTGGAGCAGGACAAAGCTCGCGGTGCGATACGGGTCAGTTTGGGGTGGAACTCAACCCAGCGGGACGTGAAGCAGTTTTGCAATGCTTTTGAAACGGTCGCCAGACGCTACGCCGCGCAAGCGGCACGGGACGAAAAAGAAAACAGGATTTCCGGTGCCGCATAGGCACTGATTTTGGAGAGAAGACACCATGGTTGCGGTTCAAGAAACCATCGATACCGTCAAAACAATTGACGTCGACCAGTACAAGTACGGCTTCTCAACGGATATTGAATCCGACAAAGCGCCCAAGGGCCTGTCGGAAGAGGTGATCCGTTTCATCTCCGCCAAGAAAGACGAGCCGGAATGGATGCTGGAGTGGCGTCTTGCGGCTTACGAACGCTGGAAAACCATGACTGAGCCGGAATGGGCGCGCGTGGCCTATGACAAGATCGATTACAACGACATCTATTATTACGCGGCACCCAAGAACTTTGAAGACGGTCCCAAAACGCTGGACGACGTCGATCCCGAACTGCTGCGCACTTATGAGAAGCTTGGAATTCCGCTTCGCGAGCAGGAAATTCTGGCTGGTGTTGTGAACAAGACCGGCGGCGTTAGCGACGGCGACGCTTCTGACAACGTATATGCATCCGGTCGAGTGGCCGTGGATGCAGTGTTCGATTCAGTGTCCGTGGTGACGACGTTCCGAGAAGAGCTTGCCAAATCGGGCGTGATCTTTTGTTCCATGTCGGATGCGATCAAAGACTATCCAGACTTGGTGAAAAAGTATCTCGCGACGGTCGTGCCGGTGACGGACAACTATTTTGCGACGCTCAACTGCGCCGTTTTTACAGACGGGTCGTTCGTCTATATTCCGGAGGGCGTGCGATGCCCCATGGAATTGTCGACCTATTTCCGCATCAACGAGATGAACACGGGCCAATTTGAGCGCACACTGATCATCGCAGAAAAAGGGTCATACGTCTCTTATCTGGAAGGCTGCACCGCGCCCCAGCGCGACGAAAATCAGTTGCACGCTGCTGTGGTTGAACTCGTCGCGCTAGACGATGCCGAGATTAAATACTCGACCGTGCAGAACTGGTATCCAGGTGATGAAGACGGCAAAGGCGGCATCTATAATTTCGTGACCAAGCGCGGCGATTGCCGTGGCAAGAACTCGAAAATCTCTTGGACACAGGTCGAGACCGGTTCTGCGATCACGTGGAAATATCCAAGCTGTATTTTGCGCGGTGACGGCTCGCAGGGCGAGTTCTATTCCATTGCGGTTTCCAACGGCATGCAACAGGTGGATAGCGGTACGAAAATGCTGCATTTGGGCAAAAACACGAAAAGCCGCATCATCTCCAAAGGCATTTCTGCGGGCCGGTCGCAAAATACCTATCGCGGCCAAGTGAGCATTGGCCGTAAAGCCGATGATGCGCGCAACTTCACGCAGTGCGATTCTCTTTTGATTGGTGACCGCTGCGGCGCGCACACGATCCCGTATATCGAAGCGAAAAACCAAGGCGCGCAGTTGGAGCATGAGGCAACGACCTCGAAGATCTCTGACGACCAACTGTTCTATTGCCTGCAACGCGGCATCCCGGAGGAGGAGGCCATCGCCCTGATCGTGAACGGTTTCGTGAAGGAAGTGATCCAGGAATTGCCGATGGAATTTGCGGTGGAAGCGCAGAAACTCATCGGGATTTCGTTGGAAGGCTCTGTTGGCTGATGAAGGCGCGGAACCCGCTTGGGTCCATATGGGTTCGGTTGGCGGTGTTCCTCTGGGGTATCGTGTTCCCGGTAGTGTTCGTTGCTTTGCCTCTCGCCGAGGTGTTGACGGGTGAGGGGGAGCTGACAGCCGGGCCGTTTTGGGCGCTTGCTGTTTGGTTTTTGGGGCCCGCAGCTGTGGCTATTGGAATGAAGTATTTTGGCGGAAACCATTCGGTCGCCTCGGATAACTGATGAAATTGGGCCTACTGGTCCGGCGTTTTGAAAGAACTGAGACATGCTTGAAATTAAAAATCTCCATGTGCGCATTGAAGAAGACGGCACGGAAATTCTGCGTGGATTGAACCTGTCCGTTAAGGCGGGCGAGGTGGCCGCGATTATGGGGCCGAACGGCTCGGGTAAGTCCACGCTCTCTTACGTTCTGTCCGGCAAGGAAGATTACGAAGTCACGGAAGGATCGATCACTTACAATGGTATCGATTTGCTTGAGATGGATGTGTCCGAGCGGGCTGCTGCCGGTGTCTTTTTGGCGTTTCAGTACCCGGTGGAAATACCCGGTGTGCCGACCATGACATTTTTGAAAGAGGCCATGAACGCGCAGCGCAAAGAGCGCGGCGAAGATGAGTTGACCACGCCGGAATTTATTAAACGGGTCCGGGCTGCCGCTGCTGATCTCAAGATCGATTTCAACATGCTGAAACGCCCCGTGAATGTCGGGTTTTCCGGCGGTGAGAAGAAGCGTGCCGAAATCCTGCAAATGGCTCTCTTGGAACCAAAACTCTGCATCTTGGATGAAACCGACTCCGGTCTGGATATCGATGCTCTCAAGATCGTGTCCGACGGTGTGAACCATCTGCGCGATCCCAACCGGGCCGTGATCGTCATCACGCACTATCAGCGTCTGCTGGACCACATCGTGCCCGATGCCGTGCATGTGTTGTCCAAGGGTCAGATCGTGAAGTCCGGCGACAAGGACTTGGCTCTGGAGCTGGAAGAGAAAGGCTATGCCGACATCATTGCGGCTGCTGCATAACAAGCGTTTCCACTTCCATCGCACTGCCTGCCTGACCGATATCTGAAAGACAAAAGCCATGAACGCCCACACCCCCCGTTTGCTCACCGAAGGTGAAACCGGCCTTATCGAAGCCTACAAGGCGGCTGACTGGTTGCCGGGTGCTGAGGACGTCGGCGATATCCGCATTGCGGCCATTGATGCAATCGCGGCGCACGGCTTGCCGACGCGGCGTGTGGAAGCGTTTCACTACACCGATTTGCGTGCGCTGCTGCCAGCCGGTTTCAAACCGAGCCAACGTCCAGCCATTGCTGATGCCAGCGCGGCGATGACTGACTACGAGCGTCTGGTGTCTGCTGTGCGCATTCCATTGGTGAACGGGCATTACTTTGCCGACATCGCTGGTGACTGCCCGCAGGGCGTGTCCATCGTGCCAACCTTCCTGAATGCGGGTTTGGGTGCGGGGACGTTTGACGCGGCGGATGCGGTGAACACGATCAACAGCGCTTTCGTCACCGATGGTGTTGCAGTCACGGTATCCAAAGGCATCGCGGTGGAAGCAATCATGACCTTCGCCCATTCCTATATTGGCGAGGGGGGAGGCATCGCAGCAACCCGTAACAGCGTGACTGTGGAAGACGGTGCGTCTGCAACCATGGTGGATCGCAGTTGCGGCAATGATGACCTTGCGTATTTGCGCTCCACAGTGACCGAATTGACGGTGGGCGAGGGCGCGGACCTGACCTACATCCTTTCCATCGAAGAGGGGGATGCCGCACAACGTCTGGCCAGTTTAAAAGTGACTTTGGCCAAAGACGCCGTGCTCAATCTGTTTGTGCTCAACGCTGGCGGAAAGCTCGTGCGGCAGGAGTTGGACTTCTCGGTCGATGGTGAGAATGCTGCGCTGAACATCTCCGGCGTGAACCTAATGGGTGGCGAGGCGCACATTGATGTAACTTCACGCATTTACCATCGCGTGCCCAACACCACTGCGGAAGAGACGTTCCGCAACGTCTGTACTGGCCGTGGCCGTGGTGTGTTTCAGGGGCAAATTCGTGTGGCCCAGCCCGCGCAGCTCACCGATGCGCGCATGGCTTGCAACACGTTGCTTTTGTCCGACGATTGCGACTTTTCGGCCAAGCCCGAGCTGGAGATTTTTGCCGACGATGTGCAGTGTGCCCACGGTGCAACCGTTGCCGATCTGGAGCCAAGTTATCTGTTTTATCTCCAAGCCCGGGGCATTTCGGAGGACGCAGCACGCCGCATCTTGGTCAAGGCCTTTGTCAACGAAGTCGTGGAGGAACTGGAAAACGAGACGCTGGTCGAGGCACTAGAAGGCGTCATTGATACGTGGATGGTGCGAAATGTCTGATGTGAAGGCCGGATTCGACGTAGAAGCTGTTCGTGCAGACTTTCCGATCCTGCATCGAGAGGTCCACGGCAAGCCGCTGGTCTATCTCGATAACGGGGCGTCGGCGCAAAAGCCTCGGCAGGTAATCGACGCGATCAGCAACGCCTATTCCAACGAGTACGCAAATGTGCATCGGGGGCTGCATTATTTGTCTAATGCCGCAACCGACGCTTATGAAGCGGCTCGTGGTAAGGTGCGCAAGTTCTTGAACGCACCGTCGGATAACACAATCGTTTTTACCAAGGGCACAACGCAAGCGATCAATTTGGTGGCCTATGGCTGGGCGATGAACAACTTGGTCGAAGGTGACGAGATTGTGCTCACCATCCTTGAGCATCACTCAAACATCGTCCCTTGGCATTTCTTGCGCGAACGCATGGGTGTCAAACTGGTCTGGGTGGACTGTGACGAAACCGGTGCGGTGTCGATGGACGCTGTGGAAGCGGCCGTGACCGATCGTACAAAGCTGATTGCTGTGACGCACATGTCCAATGTCACCGGCAGCGTTTTGCCAGTCAAAAACATTTGTTCGATGGCACATCGGCAAGGCATTCGTGTGCTGGTGGACGGGTCGCAAGCTGCCGTTCACATGCCCATCGACGTGCAGGATATCGGCTGCGATTGGTATTGCATGACGGGCCATAAGCTCTACGGGCCATCTGGGATTGGCATTCTTTACGGTACTGCGGAAGCCCTGGAGGCCACGCAACCGTTTGAAGGTGGCGGGGAGATGATCCTGGACGTCACCACGGACGGCGTAACCTATAATGAGCCGCCGCACCGTTTTGAAGCTGGAACGCCGCCCATCGTGCAGGCCATCGGTCTCGGTGCGGCTTTGGACTACATGGAGGCGATTGGACGCGACGCGATTGCCGAGCACGAAGCGGATATCCGTGACTATGCCAGCCAGCGTCTGCGCGAAATCAATTCGCTGCGCATTATAGGCGACGCACCGGACAAGGGAGCCATCTTCTCCTTTGAACTTGAGGGCATTCACGCCCACGACGTCTCTATGGTGATCGATCGCTCCGGCGTTGCCGTACGGGCAGGGACCCATTGCGCCCAACCTTTGATGCAGCGCTTTGGCGTCACCTCCACCTGCCGGGCGAGCTTTGGGCTTTACAACACCCGTTCTGAGGTGGATGCACTGGTGGACAGTTTGGAAAAAGCGAGGGCATTTTTCTCATGACCGATCAAGCAATCACGGCAGCCGAGATGGAAACAGGGCCAAACGCTCCGGCTATCGGCGAAAACACGCCCCAAAGCGCATTCAGCCAAGAGCAGTTGGATCGTTACACACGCGATATAATTGCAGCCCTTAAGACGGTCTACGATCCTGAAATTCCATCAGACGTCTACGAAATTGGCCTGATCTACCGAATCGATATCGATGACAATGGCTTTGTTGATATCGACATGACGCTCACAGCGCCCGGTTGCCCTGTGGCCGGTGAAATGCCCGGTTGGGTGGAAAACGCCGTCAACACGGTCGAGGGCGTATCCGGTTCACAGGTCAATATGGTGTTCGACCCACCGTGGACGCCCGAACGTCTTTCCGAAGAAGCGCAAATTGCACTTGGGTGGTACACCTAACTATTGGTGATGCTTTGATCCAAGCAGGCCTCATGAACCGCACTCCGTTTTTACGCAGTGCGGTTTTTTGTTCGTAGTGGCTAGTTCAGGTCGGACGCCTTGCCGTACTCTTGAACATTCGGGGCGGTGAACAGCTTGTCTTTTCTCACATCATCCATATTGAGCCAGCCGGTCTGGCCATCATCGCAGGTCATGCCCATCCACTCTTGGCTTTGAGGGTTTTTCGGACCCCTGATCTGGGTGGAGTTTTGGAACAGGGCCTGGTCTGCCTCATACGATACGCCTTCGTGCTCCGCGATGTGGATGCCCTCAGCCAGATAGTGAATGCTGTTCCACACCGCATCCTTGGCCAGCGTGATCTGCTTTGGATCAGCCTGGGCGCCGATGATGTAGACTTCGGTGGGCGCATCCACCTTAAAGGTGGTGATCTCCTGAAATGAGACGAAGCGCAGGCCCTGCGACTTGACCCGAGTGTTGTTCCACACGTGATAAGTCGCGCCTTTTTGGAAGGTGCAGGCAACCTTTGTTGCCGCCGCTGTGTTTGGGCTCGCTCTAAGAGTGCGGGTATGGGTGTCAACGACGGTGAACCCGCTTGGGTATTCGCCGGGCCAGCCCTCCCGGGCGCGCCAATTGGAGCCGGGCAAGGTCAGGTTGTCGATGAACGCCTTTTGGCTTTTTGTGGTTTTCGAGGTCGCTTCCATAGCCTCCAAGGCCGCTGTCAGTCCTATGAGCGAGTAGGTTTGTCCACCGTCAGTGTTGCCAGATGCATCCAGCACGGAAACGTTCATCCAGTTGCCTCGCATCATCAGGGGCAGGAGGGTGGACATGGTTTTAGGGTTCTGCAAAAGGCGTTCGGTTTGCACGATGGTGGTTGTCATGGGCACATCCACCGTTTCGCCGCTGGAGAAGCTAAACCGAAAGGTCAGACTTGGAACACCGCTCGCTGCCGCCATTGGGCCCTCATCCAAAAACCGTAAAGACAGGTCTCCCGTTTGGGTCGATTGTTCCAGCGACAGGCGACCGTCCAAAAAGAAACCGTTCTCCCGTGTTCGCGTATAGGTCACCGCGCGGCACCCTCGGTTCGCGGTTTGCGGGCACACCCGTAGCCAATGGTCGTGATACTCGCGGGTCTCTCCAAACGTGTGATTGAAGGGAGCGCCCGATGCGCCGTTTGGTAGGACAAGCAGGCCAAACAGGGCAGCACCAAGCACACGTGATCGTTTCAAGATTTCCATTTTTGTTCTCCCCGCCCCATCCTACACCTAACACGCCTACCTACTCGGATGCGCATCAATGCGTTTTCGTCAAATTGCCACGCATCCCATTGGACCCTCAAACATGGTGTTTGTGTGTCGCAGCGACAGGCTGGCCGTTCCGCGTCTGGTTGAAAGTGGAGCGCAAACCGCATAGATATTGGGTTCAAGTTTGAGGGATGCAGCATGAGCCGCTTTGCTATTTTAACTCTGACAGACGCAGCTGTGGAGCGCGTTTCGGAAATCGTCGGGGCGTCTGACGCCAGCGCTGAGGGCATTCGCGTCGGAGTGAAGAACGGTGGCTGCGCGGGTATGGAGTACACAGTCGATTTGGTAACCGAACCGGACCCGGCCGATGATCGGGTCGAGGCTGGCGACCATGCCGTGTTTATAGATCCGAAGGCGATGTTGTTTTTGTTGGGCACTCAGATGGACTTTGAAGTGACCAAACTGCGGTCGGGCTTCGTATTCAACAATCCCAACCAGACTTCCGCTTGCGGTTGCGGCGAGAGCGTTACGCTTGTCCCTGCGACACCGCCGGCTGAGATGGCTGGAGCGTAACCTAGCACTGTCGGTCTTCCTTACCTGTTAGAGGATTTTTCTTATGACGATTATTTTTTGGATCATTGTTGGTGGTATCGCCGGTTGGTTGGCCGAGCAGATCATGAAAGCCAATCATGGGCTTTTGACCAACATCATTTTGGGCATCATCGGAGCCGTCGTGGGTGGCTGGATGTTCGGCTTTGTGGGCGGGAATCCACTTGGCTCCGGTTGGATCGGCTCGATCGTAACCGCCATGGTCGGCGCGCTTGTCGTCATTTATGTTTATCGCCTTATCAAAGGGCGTGCGTAAGGATCGCAGATCTTGACCACACTTCTGGACACCGTCTCCGCATCACCATCTGAGCGCCCCCGTCACCCGGAAAAGGCGCACCGGCCGGATCAGCCGGACGCCCCAAAGCGACCGGACTGGATACGCGTTCGAGCGCCTAGCTCGCCGGTTTTTAAAGAGACTCAGGACATTGTCCGTACCAATCGTCTGGTGACGGTATGTGAAGAGGCCGGTTGTCCAAATATTGGCGAATGCTGGTCAAAAAAACATGCCACTATGATGATCATGGGCGAGATTTGCACGCGCGCTTGCAGCTTTTGCAATGTGCGCACAGGCAAGCCTCACGCGCTCGATGTGACCGAACCGGGCAATGTGGCAGAGGCTGTCGCGCAGCTTGGTTTGAACCATGTTGTCATCACGTCAGTGGATCGCGATGATTTGGATGACGGTGGTGCACAACACATCGCCGACACCATTTTGGCCATCCGCAAGCAGTCGCCCGGCACAACTGTGGAAGTGCTGACGCCCGACTTTTTGCGCAAAGACGGCGCTCTTGAAATTGTCATTGGTGCCAAGCCGGACGTGTTCAACCACAATTTGGAAACCGTGCCGTCGCTTTATCTGACCGTGCGTCCCGGTGCCCGGTATTACCATTCCATCCGACTGCTGGAACGGGTGAAGGAACTTGACCCGACGATTTTCACCAAGTCAGGCATCATGGTTGGTCTCGGTGAAGGGCGCAACGAAGTGCTGCAGTTGATGGATGATCTACGCATTGCTGATGTGGATTTTTTGACCATCGGCCAGTACCTGCAGCCAACAAAAAAGCATCATCGCATTGACCGTTATGTGCCACCGGAGGAGTTCAAGTCTTACGAGACGGCTGCGTACACCAAGGGCTTCTCTTTGGTCTCCGCCAGCCCGCTCACGCGCTCGTCCTATCATGCGGATGAAGACTTTGCGCGGCTGCGTGCCGCCCGCGCTGCCGCCTGACCAGTATCTTTAGCCGCCGACGTTATGCCAAAACACCACACCGTTCACCCCGTTGCGCATAGGGCGCAACACATGTTCGACCTTGTGGCCGACATCGAACGTTACCCGGAATTTGTTCCGCTTTGCCAGAGCTTGAAACTCCGCACCCGCCGCGAGAAAGCGGGGAGAGAGATTTTGGTGGCAGACATGACGGTGGGTTATAAAGCCATCCGCGAGACATTGACCTGCCAAGTTGTGTTGAACCGCAAAGACCTGTCCATAGCGGTCAGCTATGTTGATGGGCCGTTCAAATTTCTCAAAAATGATTGGCGTTTTGAACCGTCAGAAACCCAGGGTATTGCGCATGAGGCCCACTGCAATGTGGTGTTCGATTTGGATTATGAATTCAAAAGCCGTACGCTTGCCATGGTTATGGGAGCAATGTTTGACCAAGCCTTCTCACGATTTGTAAACGCCTTTGAGCAGCGAGCGGACACGCTCTACGGCATGGACGCGGCTTAGCAGTTTCTAGTGTTCGCAGGCTGGCGGAGCGGTCACACGTCAATTCGAAATCAAGAGCGCCATCCCGATTTGCGTCAGGATGGCCCTCTTGATTTGCGTATCTGAAGAACTGCCTAGAAAAATTTGCGCTGCCACCAGCCCTTTTTGTCCGCTTCATCCGTCTTTTGATCGGGTACTGCGGCCGTTGTTTCGGGAGCTGGTTCAGCGACCACCGCTTCTGCCTCTACCGATTCTTCTGCCGGAGTAGCTATAGCGGTTTCAGCTTGTTGCTTTGGTGCCTTCACGCGACGGGTGTTGCGGCGCGGCGGGCGAGGGGGTTCATCGGACGGCTCAGACTTTTCTGCTACCGGCTCCTCGATGGGTGTCGCAACTTCGGTTGCTTCCGCCGTCTTCTCCACCGGCTGTTTTTCCGCTCTTGGTTTGCGTGGACGGCGGGTCCGGGACCGGCTACCGGTGTCCGCTTCTTCGCCTGCATCATTCGCGGCAGGCGCTTCGGCGGCAGTGGTCTGTTTTGGTTCCACTGTTTCCGGTGCTGTGTCTGACTGCTGTCGCGGCTGGGCATTGTCTTCAGATGTATCTTCGGTCGCAACCGCGTCAGCAGATGGTGCACCATCATTTTCAGAACTCTGCTTGCGGCGGCGGCGACGGCGTTTGGGCCTTGCTTCACCATTACCATCGGATTCTTTGGCCTCGGCACCGTCGGTGGCATTTTGGCTGCGGTCAGGTGTAGGCGCTCCCACCTCAATAACCGCCTCTTCTGCCTGTGCTGGATCGATGGTGTCCACTTGAACAGGTCCATCGGAGGTTGGGCGGCGTCTGGCGACTTCTCCCCGTTCGATGGCACATGGCGTCGTGCCCAGGGACTCATCGGCAACGATGCTGATGACCACACCGAAGCGGTTTTCCAAATCGGACAGGTTATCGCGCTTGGTGTTGAGCATATAAAGCGCTGTGGACGTGCTCACCCGTACGGTGAGGTTGTTGCGCGCGTTCTTGTTGAGTTGCTCTTCGATGGCACGTAGGACCGACAAGGCCACCGAGGAGCCGGATTTCACATGGCCCACACCACCGCAGGTTGGACAGACTTGCGTTGTCGATTCCAAAACACTGGCTCGGATGCGCTGACGCGACATTTCCATGAGACCGAAATGTGAAATACGGCCCACCTGAATGCGTGCGCGGTCGTTCTTCAGCGCATCTTTGAGGCGCTTTTCAACGGCTCGCACGTTGCGGCGATCATCCATATCGATGAAGTCTATGACGATGAGACCGGCCAGATCGCGCAGGCGCAGTTGGCGGGCCACTTCATCGGCAGCTTCAAGATTGGTCTGGGTTGCCGTGTCTTCCACCGAGTGTTGCCGTGTCGAGCGGCCGGAGTTCACATCTATCGCGACCAAGGCTTCCGTCTGATCGATGATCAAATAGCCCCCGGATTTCAGCGTCACCTGCGGTTGCAGCATAGCATCCAGTTGATCTTCCACACCCATGCGGGAGAACAACGGCACACGATCCTTGTACTGGCGTACGCTTTTTTCGTGGCCGGGCATCAGCATGGCCATGAAGTCGCGCGCTTCTTTATACCCCTGTTCGCCAGACACCAACACTTCGCCGGTTTCAGTGCGATACAAATCGCGGATCGAGCGCTTGATCAGGCTGCCTTCTTCATAAACCAGGCAAGGGGCCGTGGATTCCAAGGTGAGCGTGCGCACGTTCTCCCACAGTCGCATGAGATACTCGAAGTCGCGTTGAATTTCCTGAGGCGATTCGGATGCCCCTGCTGTGCGCAGGATTACGCCCATGCCCTTTGGCACGTCGAAGCCGCTGGCAATGGCTTTCATCCGCTTGCGGTCGGCCATGTTGGTGATCTTGCGCGAAATACCGCCACCGCGCGCAGTGTTGGGCATCAGCACTGAATAGCGACCCGCAAGAGACAGGTATGTCGTCAGTGCAGCGCCCTTGTTGCCGCGTTCCTCTTTGACGACCTGCACCAACAAAATCTGGCGGCGCTTAATGACTTCCTGAATTTTATAATGGCGGCGGCTTGTGCGGCGCGCCGGGACTTCTTCGAGCGCGTCGTCAGCACCGACGCTTTCTACCGACGCAGCTGCTGTCTCGTCATCATCGCTTGATGTTTCGGTGTCGGCGTCTTTGCTGCGGCCACGACCACGGGAGCGACGACGGCGCTTGCGGCCATTGCCAGCTTCGGTTTCGTCTGTTGGAGCGGCTTCAGCAGTTGCTTCGCCATCCGCATCGGCTTCAGCGGTCGCCTCTTCGGCGGTGTCCGGTTTGTCAGCCGATTTGCGGCGCGACCTTCGGCGCTTTGGTTTCGCTTCTTCTGCCTGTTCCTCGTCTGGCTTGGCTTCCACAGCGTTCGCTGATGCATCTTCTGATGGTGCAGTTTCTGCTTCGGCTGGTTCGGACGTGGTTTCTTCTGTCGCTTTTTTACGCGATGTGCGGCGACGCTTTGGCTTTTCAGGCGCAGCTTCTGCGGCCTCACCGTCGGCTGTAGCTTCGACAGGTTCTGATGCGGTGGCTTCGTCTTCAGCCGGCGCGTCTTTTTTGGCGGCTGCTTTCTTGCGCGGTGCGCGCTTTCTCTTCGGCTTTTCCTCTGGCGCTGCGTCCGTGTCCGCCTCGGCCTTTTTGGGCGTCACGTCTTCCGACACGACATCGTCGCTGTCGTTTTCAGCGGCGATCACATCGTCAGTGTCGTCGCTCTCTTCGCCGCTATCATTGTCGTCGCTTTCATCGGCATCTTCCCCAGCAGCGTCTGTTTTTTGTTCGTCTTCTGTATCACTTTCGGACGATGCGTCAGCAGTCTCTGTGTCTTCGTCAGACGCGGTATCTCCGTCGGCAGCGGCTTTTGAGCCCCGGCGGCGGGAGCGGCGACGGCGTTTTGGTTTGCCAGGCGCTTCTTCAGCGTCATCTATGTCTCCGTTGGCGGAGACTACTTCGCTATCGTCTCCATCGTCGGCCTCATCCTGCGCGGCGCGCAGAGCATCCTCGGCTTCGGCTGCGAGCAATGCTTCGCGGTCTGCCATCGGGATTTGATAATAGTCGGGGTGGATTTCGCTGAAGGCCAAGAAGCCATGGCGGTTGCCACCATAATCCACAAATGCTGCCTGCAAGGATGGTTCGACGCGGGTTACTTTGGCGAGGTAAATGTTACCCCGAATTTGCGTCTTGTGTTCTGATTCAAAGTCGAATTCGTCAACGCGGCTACCGCGTACGATGGCCACCCGTGTTTCTTCCGGGTGGGACGCATCGATCAACATTTTGTTGTTGGACATAAAACAGTCTTTCCGCCGCCGCTAAGCGTGCCGGTTCCAAACCTCGCCGGACGAAGCCGGGCGGAGCGTTGTGGAAAGCGGTGTCACGATGAGGGCGAGCATTATAAAAAACCGGTGGGGCCTGTTTTCGCTTGTTCGGCGCAATTGGCCGTGTTTCCAGCGATGCACTCTGACTGCACGACGCCTCAAATGCCCGAATTGACGGCTGGGCAGAACGCGGCAAGCCTTTGCTTGCGGCGCATGTGCGAAGCTCTCTTTTCAATTGGGGCAGGCGTATCATGGTCCAGCCGGTTCTCGGTTACGTTTTCCGTCATGCCAGTATCGGCACTGACGGCAGGTGGGTGCGCCTTATGGCGCTGTGCCTCCAACCTAATTGGGAGGCTGTTTCATCGCGGTGTCGGCTCCTCGTCTCCGCCATCCGCAAATCTCATTCCGGCACTGGGTTTGAAGCAAACTGGCGTGGGAGCGTTTACCTGATATCGCCGACGAGAAATGGCCTCACGGGGCTCAACTCTCTCCAGCATATCGCGATTTACGGTACGTCCGCAGGTCTCACATGTGAGGGGGTGCGGCACGATAGCGTCAACCGGACACTGGCTCCGGCGCCGTCTGAACATCTTCAAAGTGCCGTGGTAATAAAGTAAGCTTGGTTATCCCGGAACACAAGCAACAAAATTGCTGTTTGAATTGGCACGAGTGCGGGTGCCAAAAACTTGGGCAGAGCGGCCCGTTTCGCAAGGCGGGCGTCATTCGTTGGAGCCACTTCCCTAACGATTGGTTAACCATGTCTGCGAGACTATGCGTCATGCCAATGTTGCTCAATTTTCAGAATCACAAGCTGCGAGACCGCTTGCCAACGATGGTAGTTGCGCCTCGGTTGGCTGCGTTGTGGCTGGTGTTCGTGACAGTGATCGCCAGTGCCGATGTAAAATCTGCATATGCGGCGGAAGAGGTGAGTGAACCTGCGGTCGCATTTGCAGCCCGCATCGTGGGTGATCAAAATCGTTCCCGTCTGATCATGGATTTCGATCGCGCGGTTGAGCAAACAACCTATCTGCTGGCAGATCCTGCCCGACTTATTGTCGATGTCTCCCGCACAGTCTTTTCCCTTGGCAAGGTACAACTGCCGCCCAAGTCGTTCGTACAGACTTTGCGCTATGGGGGGTTGTCCGGTGAAAAGTCCCGGGTGGTCATCACGCTCGGTGGGCCCGTCACAGTTGAACGAACCGTGTTGACCGCCTTGCCCAACCGCGAGCATCATCGCTTGATCGTCGATCTGGTTACTGCAGATGAAAAAACCTTTCTTGCTGCCGTGGAAAAGGCCCCGAAACTGCACCCGCAGGATCGCGCGTCCAACAAGCGTGCGCAAAAACCAAAGCAACCGGAAAAGCTGACCATTGTTCTCGATCCTGGCCATGGCGGGAGAGACGGGGGAGCCGTGGGCCAGCGCAAAACGATTGAAAAAGACATCGTGCTAAAGTTCGCCAAGCGGCTGAAAACGAAACTGGAAAAAGTCCCCAATCTGGAAGTCTTGCTGACGCGTGACCGGGATAAATTTCTCAGTCTCACACAACGCATCGAGTTTGCGCGCAGCAACAATGCCGACCTGTTGCTTTCGATACATGCGGATTCATTGCGCCAACGTTACATTCGAGGAGCGACGGTCTACACGCTGTCCGACAGGGGCAGCGATGAGGTGTCACGCTCCCTCGTCGACGGCCAAAACCGTGCTGAGCTTGTCGCAGGACTGCAGCTGCCAGACCAAAAGCCGGTCGTGACGGACATTTTGATCGACTTGACGCGCCGTGAAACGGAAGTGTTCTCAAGAAAGTTTGCGTCACTTCTGGTGCAGCGGTTCTCAGATGAAATTCGTCTTCTCAAAAATCCGCATCGCTCTGCCGACTTTTTCGTTCTTAAAGCCCCGGAGATCCCGTCCGTGTTGCTCGAACTGGGCTACCTCTCAAACGCGAAGGACGAAAAGCTGATGCAGGACCCAAAATGGCATGAAAAAGCGGCCAACCGGACGCGGGATGCGATTCTTGGTTTTTTTGGACCGCGATTGGCGTCTCAATGATGGAAGTCTCGCGTATTCCACGCTGTCTTTCGTCAACGTACGTTGCAGTTGTTCTGCCCAATGCGCTATATTTGCCGCAACGGCAGATTAAGTTGGTGGCTGGCCGCATAAAAACCGGGTTCGGTCGGCGTTGCGTCACAGTCTGCCCAAATTTTCTCGCAAGTCAGGTACCGAGCAGCACGATTGCCGCTTTTCGAGTGTCAGAGCATGGGGCCGTAAGGTGACCGTGCGCACTCTGCAAACGCAGAACCCTGACTTGATATCAAACACTGGACCTTCCGTATGCTTTTGAGATTCTTTGGATATCTGTTTGGTGTTGGCACGATCTTCTTCGTGCTGATTGCGGCTGCTGCGTATATCTACACCTCAAATCTGCGCGGTGAACTGCCCGATTATGAAGTGTTGAACACCTACGAGCCCCCGGTGACGTCCCGCATTCATGCGGCCAATGGAGCTCTGTTGGCGGAGTACGCGCGTCAGCGGCGACTGTATTTGCCCATTCAGGCGATCCCGGACCTGCTGAAACAGGCCTTCCTGTCGGCGGAAGATAAGAACTTTTACAAACACAACGGCATCAGTTTTCCCTCGATGGCGAAGGCTGCCTACGATTATGGCACGGCCAAGTTGCGCGGGGTTTCTGTGCGGGCCCGTGGCGCGTCCACCATCACGCAGCAGGTGGCAAAAAACTTCCTTCTATCCAGTGACCGAACGGTTGATCGTAAGATCAAAGAGGCTCTTTTGGCTTTCCGGATTGAAGAAGCTTATTCAAAAGATAAAATTCTCGAACTGTATCTCAACGAGATTTTTTTAGGCCTTGGTTCCTACGGTGTGGCAGGGGCATCGCTTGCTTATTTTGATAAGCCGGTCGGCCAGTTGGACGTGGCCGAGGTGGCTTATCTGGCCGCTCTGCCCAAAGGCCCGAACAACTATCATCCTTATCGCCACACCGAGCGGGCGATGACCCGTCGCAATTGGGTGATCAGCCGGATGCGTGCCAACGGGTTCATCACCCAGGCGCAGGCGGATGAAGCTACGGCTAAGCCCCTGTCTGTTGCTCCCAGACGGGCCGATATCTTCATGGATGGCGGTGAGTATTTTACCGAGGCGGTGCGTCGCGAAATGCTGGATCGGTATGGCAGTGATTCCCTTTATGAAGGCGGACTGTCGATCCGAACGACGGTAAACCCCACGCTGCAAAAGCTGGCCAATGGTGCCTTGCGTCGTGGCCTCATGCAGTACGACCGGCGTCGCGGGTATAATGGTGCCTTTGCAAAAGTAGAGTTGGGTCAAGACTGGGGAACGTCCTTCGGCGAAGCCAAAGTTAAACGCCTCCGCGATGTGCCAGAGTGGACGCAGGCGGTCGTGCTGTCGGTCAACGGTGGAACGGCGTCTATTGGCCTCCGCCCGGCGGGCAAGGTGGGTGGCGGAATCGTCGACACCCGTGAAGAGGCTACGATCTATCTCGAAGATTCCGAGTGGGCCCGAACGGTTACGGAGTTGAAGCGCGGCAAACGCACCTTCCGCAAAGCCAAATCCTTTGAAGGCGTTTTGAACGTCGGTGACGTGATCCACGTTTCCGGCAAAGACGGTCGTTATGCCCTCGAACAGACGCCGGAAGTTTCCGGTGCGCTCGTAGCCATGGACCCCCATACGGGCCGCGTCTTGGCGCTGTCCGGCGGTTTTTCCTATTCAGAGTCTCAGTTTAACCGGGCTACGCAAGCCAAGCGTCAACCGGGTTCGGCCTTCAAACCATTCATTTATGCCGCTGCGCTAGACAATGGGTATAGTCCGTCCAGCGTCGTGATGGACGGTCCCATCAAGATCGATCAGGGCGGCTCGCTCGGTATTTGGGAACCCAAGAACTACTCCGGCAAGTATGCCGGTCCTTCGACGTTGCGGCGCGGTATCGAGCAATCACGCAACCTTATGACCGTGCGCTTGGCCAACGATATGGGGATGCCCCTCATCGCGGAATACGCCAAACGGTTCGGCATTTACGACAATTCCATAAGGGGTCTTGCGTCTTCGCTCGGCTCACGGGAAACGACCATCTTGCGTATGGTCAGCGCCTATTCGGTGTTGGCCAATGGCGGAAAACGCATCAACCCATCCATGATCGACCGCATTCAGGACCGGTATGGCAAAACCATTTATCGTCATGAAGAGCGGGTGTGTGACGGTTGCACTCACAATGAGTGGGCATCGCAGACGGAGCCGGACCTGCAGGACAATCGCGATCAGGTGCTCGACCCTATGACGGCGTATCAGATCACGTCTCTTATGGAGGGTGTGGTGTTGCGTGGAACGGCCAAGACCGTCGGCGCGTTGGGTGTGCCGATTGCCGGGAAAACAGGCACTACAAACGAAGAGCGTGATGCTTGGTTTGTAGGTTATTCGCCAGACCTCGTTGTGGGCGTGTTTGTTGGCTACGACCGTCCAGAACCTATGGGCAAGGGCAATACCGGTGGCGGTTTGGCTGCACCCATTTTTGTAGACTTCATGAAAGACGCGCTTGCTGAAACATCGGCCATCGATTTCCGGGTGCCCGAGGGTATCCAACTGTTTCCGATCAATGCCCGAACCGGCCTGCTGGCCAACGCCGGTTCCTCTGGCGTGATTATGGAGGCCTTCAAGCCGGGCACCAAGCCGCCGTCGCGAACGTCCATAATCGGGTTTGAGAGCGACATGCAACGCGGAACCGTGTCCACCAATGATGCGGTCAAAAAGGCGGTTGAGGAGGGGACGGGCGGTCTCTTCTAAACCGGTTTGCCTGCGGCGCTTTCCTGTGCACTGCCATTTATGACAGTCACTGCCGTCTGACTGGGCAGCGGCTTGCGGTTGGTAGGTTTGCGGCGTAAGGCGCGTGTAGTCCTACCACCCCGGTGCTATCATGCTGGCCTTTTATCGCGACAACGCCCGCTGGCTGGCCGGTGGCTTTTTGCTGGCCATGTTTTCCGGTTTTGGCCAGACGTTTTTCATCTCCATGTGGGGCAATGAAATCCGTGAGACCTTCGACCTGACCCATGGTGGGTTTGGTCTGGTTTACATGCTGGCGACGCTTGCGAGCGCGCTTTCCTTGCCGTTTGTCGGGCGGTTGGTGGATGTAACGAGCGTTGCCGTCAGCGCTATCATAGTTGTTTCATTGCTCACCGTCGCCTGCCTGCTCATGGGTAGCGTGACCAGTTTGCCGTTGCTGATTTTCACGATCTATCTGCTGCGTCTGTTTGGGCAGGGCATGATGACCCAAACCAGTATGACCGCCATGGGCCGTTGGTATGTGTCCAATCGGGGGAAGGCGGTCTCATTTGCCGCTGTCGGCCACCAGGCGTCTGAAGCGCTTTTTCCCACGCTGTTTGCCTTGGTGGCTGTGTCCTTGGGATGGCGGATGACATGGTGGGCCGCTGCCGGCTTTCTGTTTTTTGTGGCCTTACCCCTGATCGTACTTTTGATGCGGGTGGAGCGTGTGCCCAGACATGACGCTGCCCGCAGTGCGACCTCGCAAGAGACCGGGCGGCAATGGACGCGTGGCGAGTTGTTGCGCGATCCGTTGTTCTGGCTTGTCTGCGTTGGTGTACTGGGTCCGCCCTTCATCGGGACGGCGATCTTTTTTCACCAAGACTATTTGATCGAACTGAACGGCTGGAATCCGCAGCTCTACTACAACGCCTTCATCGTGATGGCCCTGACCACGGTCTTGTTTTCCCTGGGAACAGGTTTTGCAATAGACCGGTGGAGCGCGGTTCAGATGTTGCCGTTCTTTATGGTGCCACTTGGAGCAGGGTGTTTTGTGCTCGGCAGTTTTTCATCTGAAGGCACAATTTTCGTTTTCATGCTGCTTTTGGGTATGAGCTACGGCATCACATCTGCGCTGTTTGGTGCCTTGTGGCCTGAGGTTTGGGGCACGCGAAATCTCGGTGCCATTCGTTCCATCGTCGTGGCCATGATGGTATTCTTGACCGCAGCCGGACCCGGATTGACCGGTGTATTGATTGATTATGGCATTTCGTTTCCCCAGCAGTTGTTCTTTATGGGGTTGTATTGCGCTGCGGCATTTTTCGTCATGATTGTGGCGTCCCAAAAACTACAGGTACGCATGGGCACGGCTGTTGCTATCCCGTAAGCACGCATAGCGTGTGTATGCGGCGCTTGCCGTTGAGTTTTAGGCCGCATCGGTCTAATCGCCATGGCACCTCCATAGTTCGTATGAAACGCCCTCCATGACCGATGCCATCAAAGTTCGTTTTGCCCCGTCTCCCACCGGGCGTTTGCACATCGGGAACATCCGCACCGCATTGTACAATTGGCTGTTTGCGACACGTCAGGGAGGTACATTCGTTCTGCGGTTGGACGATACGGACACCGAACGGTCCACTCAGGCGTTTGCTGATGGCATTGTCGAGGATCTGGACTGGCTTGGCATCCAGCCCCATGAACAAGCCGCCCAGTCGAGCCGTTTTGCGCATTACGACAAAGCCGCTGATGCCCTACGCGAAGCTGGCCTGCTGTATGCTTGCTATGAAACCCCGGATGAAATTGATCGCCGCCGCAAACGTTTGATGGCGCGGGGTCTGCCACCGGTCTACGACCGGGCTGGTCTCAAGCTGACCGATGAGGAAAGGGCC
>JBCBYZ010000187.1:0-4271 GCA_039815595.1 Pseudomonadota bacterium
GCGGCCGACGATCTAGCGCATCGCGCTTTCCGCCACTTCGCCAACCATGCCCTCTGGATCGCTCACGTTGAATAAGAACGCCTTGGGATCATCCACCGAGTAAAGAACGGAGAACGAGACATCGACCCTGTTCTGGTCGCCAGACAGCATCAAACCCTGAACGGAGCCGCCCCGACCGGTTGACCCGATATTTACCTGGCGCTCCACGATCTTGATTTTCTCAGCGCTCTCAACAGGCCACCAAGCGAAGTTGAGCCCTGCTTGAGAAATCTCGTTTTTGGGCTTTCCGAACACCGTTTCCACCGCCAATTCATCGGCATCGACCTGATAGGCCGACGCGTACAGATAAAGGAGGCCCGCTCCAACGGCGACCAATACACCCATAAAAGGGCTGAAGCCGCCGGAACCGATGCCACCGGGTAGGACTTGTTTAAGCTTGTCCTGTCCCTGACGCAGCAATTCTTCCAAGTCCGGTGGCTGATTGCCTCCACCGCCACCGGGACCACGGGGGCGTTGCGGTCCGCGGGGACCCTGTCCCCATGGGCCACCTGTTGGGCCTCCGTTGCTTCCGTTGCCGTTTTGCATATTGCCTCCCGTGTTGTTGCTCCAGGGCATGAACTGTCCTCGTATTGGATAGGAACGATCTTGGAGTGGCATGTTTGAGCGCGCAGTTCATCTGAGCGTCTGTTGATGCCGAAGATTGAGTTGGTTGATGTATAGGGTTGCGCCAAGGCCCTTTCAACGAGCGCCTGCCGAATTAATGGCAAATCGAAGTCCCACCGTAGCGAATGTCGCAGGGATTGCGCTATTCTTCGCACTCTTTCGGCACAAAGCACGTTCAATCTGCATTAGGCCCGGCGCTCATAGACCCTATAGGTTGTGGCGGCAGTGTCCCTTTCCCCCGGCGGGACAGTTTCGGTGAACACCATGATCCATTGCGCATCATCAATCGGGGGAAATGTGGTATCGCCCTCAGGTTCGGCGTCGACTTCTGTGACACACAAGCGCGTGGCCCGATCCAATGTCTGCCGGTAGATTTCACCGCCACCGACGACACAAATCTCACTCACACCATCTGCCGTTGCAATCTCGGTCGCTGCCGTAAGAGCTTTGTCCAAGTCGTCGATGGCAACGACACCGGGCGATTGCCACTCCGTATCACGGGTCACCACGATGGATGTTCGTCCCGGAAGCGGCTTGCCGATACTCTCAAACGTCTTGCGCCCCATGATCATGGGTTTGCCAAGCGTCAAAACCTTGAACCGCTTAAGATCGGTGGAGAGCCGCCAGGGCATACCGCCATCCATACCAATAACTCCGTTTTTTGCCACGGCAACAACGATCACAATATCCACGATTGGCCTCCCCTAAACCGCAATAGGCGCTTTGATGGCGGGATGCGGATCGTAGTTCATCAAGCTGAAATCATCATACTGAAACGCGAATAAGTCGGTCACACCGGGGTTGAGGTCCATGCGGGGCAACGGCCTGGGATCGCGGGACAATTGCTCACTCGCTTGGTCGAAATGGTTGTGGTAAAGATGCGCATCGCCAAATGTGTGGATGAAATCACCAGCTTTAAGGCCGGTCACCTGCGCCATCATCATGGTCAGCAGCGCGTAGGAAGCGATATTAAACGGCACGCCCAGAAAGATGTCGGCTGATCTTTGATAAAGCTGGCAGGACAAGCGCCCTTCAGCCACATAAAATTGGAACAAACAATGGCAAGGCGGCAGGGCCATCTCATCCACTTCCGCCGGGTTCCAAGCCGTTACAATGTGACGGCGCGAGTTGGGATTTGTCCGCAACGCTTCCACCAACTGCGTTATCTGGTCCAAAGTCGCCGGTGTACCGTCTGGCTCAACCTCTCCAGTCGGCCACGACCGCCACTGCACGCCATAAACCGGGCCAAGATCCCCGTTCTCGTCGGCCCATTCATCCCAAATAGAGACGCCGTTTTCCTTCAAGTAGCCGATATTGCTGTCGCCCTTTAGGAACCACAAAAGTTCGTGGACAATGCTTTTGAGATGCACACGCTTCGTGGTCACCAGCGGAAACCCGTCCCTGAGATCAAACCGCATTTGATGCCCAAAAATGGACCGCGTGCCGGTGCCCGTCCGGTCGCCACGGTCAACACCCATTTCCAAAACGGTTTGCAACAAATCCAAATATGCGCGCATCACGACGTCTCTGAGTGTGAAAAAATGAAAAACCGGCATGGAATCGGTGGTTCTACACCATGAACGGTCCAACATGCGGGGCAGCCCCAGTCAATCAACTTGGCAATCAAATTGGCCATTAAGCTGACAATCAAGTTGGCATGCACACACGGAGAGCTTCACCGAACAGTGCGCCCAAAATCTGGACGCACGGGGCCAAACCCGTTACGAGGCTTGCGCGAGATTGTTCCAGACGCGCCAAGACGGCGCGCAAGGTCCAGTCCGCCAATGCGACCCGCTAAACCAAAAAGCCGATGCGGCTAAGGGAGACTTTTATGAGCAAACGCGCCGAACTCATCGAGAAATACGCAGACGATCTGAAAAACAAATGCGGCATGAACCCGGATATGGACCTGCTGACAAAAGTCACAATCGGCTGCGGTCCAGCGATCTACAACGACGACGCGTCCACAGTGTCGGGCACAGACAAGTCGGAGTTGGAAACCGTGAAAAACAACTTCCTGATCAAAAAGCTCGGTCTCGGCGACGGTCCAAAACTCGACGAAGCCATCGACGCGGTCATCGAAACCTACGGCAAATCCAACCGTAACAAATACCGCGCGGTGGTCTACTACATGCTCACAAAGCACTTCGGTAAAGAAGCCGTCTACGGCTAAGCATTGAGCCACAGCGCATTCAGTCGCTGCTGCAAACAAACGACAATAAAAAACCGGTCCCGTTTTTGCGGGGCCGGTTTTTCGCTTTTTAGCAGGGAGTCCAACAGTGCTTACAAGTCCCCAAGCTGACCCATGTGTTTGGCGACCAGATAATAGAACGTCACGCGGTTTTTGTTGCGGTCGCCCTTCATGGTTTCGCACACGGTGCCGATGATTTCGTCGCATTTGGACACGTCAGTTGCGCCGAGCTTCTTCATGCACCATTTTTCGCGCACGCGGTCGAGTTCGGATGTATCAGAACAAGATACCAGCGAGGAATCCTTACCCCGCAATGCGATACCCAGATGTTTTACAATTTTTTCCACGGCTCCGGCATCGGCTGCTGCATCATAGCGTTGCACGTCTTCAAGATATTCGCTCACGGGACGTCCTCTCCAAAAGAAAATGAATTTGCGGTTTGACGGACTGTTGCGGGCAATTCCGTTTCCGTCACGTAAAGTGTGGCCTTTTCATTGGCCGCTGCCAACCCTATATTGGTTGGGCCGGAGCAATCCGGCTATGGCGATAAATGACCTTTGTAATAAGCCATTCGGACCCGGGGGCGGTACCCGGCGCCTCCACCCAATTGCTGGCACGCCGCAGCAATTGGGCGGGGGCGAAACAGGATCGACGAGGGTGTAAAGACTGCGTTTTCGCTCGGCATGGTACCCACCGATATCGGGCCATTATAGTAGTTGCAAATGATAACAACTATGTGGAAGCACGCCTCGCTGCGTAAGCAGTGCGACAAGCTTCAATTTAACTCCTAGAGGTTCACACCTTTAGGCGGGGTCCGGAGGCACCTGGCAACAGAAGCCTTCACTTTCAAGCGCTTGAACGATGGTTCCTGCCTCTGTCGGTGAAGCCTTAAACTGCGTACGTCAGCGCTTGTTTAAGGCGCCAAAAAAGAAGCCTATGCAAAATAGGCCCATTGGGGTGCGTCTTGGCAGAGGGGCTGTTATAGTCAAGCATCAGCGCCCCACGTGAAAAGGCCTGCAATGGCGAATTCCAAGTCCCCTCCGGAACCTGAAGACCTCATCCGCTACGACGTTTTGGCTCAAGAGGCCCTGCGCGGCGTGGTCAAAAAAGTGCTGCAGGAAGTGGCCCGTACCGGCTTACCGGGTGAGCACCATTTTTATGTGACGTTCGATACGGGCTATCCTGGTGTGCGTATTTCCTCCCGGATGAAGGAAAAATATCCCGAAGAGATGACCATCGTCGTGCAGCATCAGTTCTGGGATTTGGAAGCCACCGACCACGGATTTTCCATCGGTTTGTCTTTCGACAGCGTGCCGGAATCGCTGCTCATCCCGTTTGCTGCCATTCGTGGTTTTTTCGATCCATCTGTTCAGTTCGGTCTACAATTTGAAGCGGTGGAAGAAGAGGGTGAACAGGA
>JBCBYZ010000121.1:0-9972 GCA_039815595.1 Pseudomonadota bacterium
ACGGGGGCGGGGTCTCGACACATGCCCTCAGGCTGCGTGGCCGCCATACCATAGAGCTGTTCGCACTGTGGTGGACATGAGCGACGATGAGGTTTTGGTGTGCGGTATGGCGCTGGGCTATGCGGATGAGAACGCCATTGAGAACACCTTGATCACAGAACGGGTCCCCGCTGACGAGTTTGCGGTGTTTCTGTAGTGTCCTTGCCACTTTTGGCGGCGGGCTAGGCTCACGCCTGGAGCGAAGGTGCGGCGACTAAGCTCTTAGTTCGTTTCGGTGTTGCGTATCTCTTGCTGGCGCATCGGCATGGCATCGATTTGGTCGAACATGTCCTGCGGGTCCCGTACCCGCTGCCAACGGGATTTTTCCAGACCGTCTTTGCCGATTAGAATTCCGAAAAAACGGACGCGCTCCTTTTCGTAGAGTTTGCGCAAATCGAGCGCCGCCCCTCTTGGCACGTCCACATATCCGATGGCGGACACCACGTCGCTGCGCCCCTCCACCACCAAGACAACCGTTTCGCGGTCCGACAAATCCCGTCGACGGGCGCGCAACAGATCAACTTGTTTGTCCAGTGTCGCGTCGCTGCGTGATTTGGAAAACAAAAGCACGATGCGTTTTTCACCACGCAGATCAGCGAGCGGGTTGGCGGTTGGTGTTGACTGCGCAAACGTGGGCGACACAGATGATGCCATCAGAAAGCCCCCAAATACCAACATCAAACACCGAGCGAAAAACGTGGTGATTCCGCGCCTGGGACGGCTTTTCAGACCATCAAAACAGTGATCTTGTGCGGTTGAAAACAGGCGCATCTGAGCGGCCACGCTGATAAAAACATCCATGCCCAATAGATAGGCATGGGTGTTCGTGATTGCCAACTGTCCAACACAGCGCAGGGAGTTGTGTATCCGCTTAAGCTGCTGATTTTTGGTACGCGTCCAGAACGGCAGCACCCATCTCGACCGTGCTCACTGTCTTATCGCCTTCACCGGCGATGTCGGCGGTGCGAAGGCCAGCGTCCAAAACGGCGGCTATGGCTTGTTCCAACCGGTCAGCTTGGTCGATCATTTCGAATGAATAGCGCAGGCACATGGCAAAGCTTGCAATCATGGCAATCGGGTTGGCCGCGCCTTTGCCGGCAATGTCCGGTGCGGACCCGTGGACGGGCTCATAAAGCGCTTTGCGTTTTCCAGATACGGGATCGGGAGCACCCAGGGATGCTGATGGCAACATGCCGAGTGAACCGGTTAGCATGGCTGCCACGTCGGACAACATATCGCCGAATAGGTTGTCGGTGACGATCACATCAAACTGTTTTGGCCAGCGCACCAGTTGCATGCCGCCGGCGTCCGCCAACATGTGGGACAGTTCCACGTCTTCATATCCATTGGCGTGGGTTTGTGTGACGACTTCGTTCCACAACACACCGGATTTCATGACGTTGCGTTTTTCCATCGAGCAAACGCGGTTGTCCCGCGTACGCGCCAGTTCAAAGGCCATCGCAGCGATGCGCTCGATCTCATAAGTGTCATAGACTTGGGTATCGACGGCGCGTTTTTGTCCGTTACCCAGATCGGTGATTTCTTTGGGTTCGCCAAAATACACACCGCCTGTGAGTTCACGCAGGATCAGGATATCGAGGCCTTCGACAACGTCCTGCCGCAAGGAGGAAGAGTTGGCGAGTGCCGGGTAGCAGATCGCAGGGCGTAGATTGGCAAAAAGCGCCATATCCTTGCGCAGACGCAGCAGCCCGGCCTCCGGGCGAACTTCATAAGGAACCGCATCCCATTTCGGGCCGCCAACCGCGCCGAACAAAACAGCGTCTGCTGCCATAGCTTTTTCCATGTCGGCATCGGAAATCGATTCACCGTGGGCATCATAGGCGCTGCCGCCGACCAGCCCTTCATCCAATTCAAAACCGGTGGCTTCGTGGGCGTTCATCCAGTCGATGATTTTGCGCACTTCACCCATGGCTTCGGGGCCAATCCCGTCACCGGGAAGAAGAAAGAGTTTGCGACTGGCCATGGTGAATATTCCTCGTGTGTCTCATGCGTGTGCGGTTGGGGGTGCGCAGCCTGCTGGCATGCGAGTGGGGGTACAACTTTCAGCGTGTGGCAGCTGAATAAACAAAAAAGGCGCAGGCCTTGGGAGCGCGCGCCTTTTCCTAAATTATGTCGTTAGTGGCTTAGCTCTCTGCGCTTTCGGCTGCCTCGGCCTCGGCCTTTGCGGCGGCTTCAGCAGCGGCATCTTCGGCAGCTTTTTCAGCGGCAAGAGCCTGTGCGGCGGCTACCTTTTCCGCTTCGAGACGCTCTTTTTCAGCCAAGAACGCGGCGCGTTCCGCGTCGTTGAGCTTCTTGGAACGGACGTTTGTGTTTTCCACGATGCGAGCGGATTTACCGCGACGACCGCGCAGATAGTAGAGCTTAGCGCGGCGCACACGGCCACGACGGACGATTTCGACGCCCTCCACCAAAGGTGAGTACATTGGGAACACACGTTCCACGCCTTCACCGTAGGAGATTTTGCGAACGGTGAAGCTTTCGTTCAGGCCTGAGCCTTTGCGCGCGATGCAAACGCCTTCATAGGCCTGCACACGGGTGCGGGTGCCCTCTGTCACGCGGACAAGAACACGAACGGTGTCACCGGGGGAGAATTCTGGAAGTTTGCGTTTCGCTTCAATAGAAGCGGCCTGCTCGGCCTCGAGCTGCTCGATGATATTCATAATCACTACCTTTGTGGGATCACCGCGAGCGGATGCCCGGGCCATCATTCTTTTTGATTGTCAAAGCCAGAGCGCTGCGCTTGTCGAGCCGCCCTATCGGGACGCTTGCACAAGGTGTTTGATCAACAGATCAAACCAATGAGCGAATGCACTTATCGTGATGCGGATTTTCCCGTCATCGCGGGTGCCATAGGGCAAGTGTCAGGTTTTGTCCAGCAAATCCGGGCGTCTGGCTCTGGTCAATGCCAGTGCTTGTTCGCGACGCCATTCAGCAATTTTTTTGTGGTTGCCGGATTGGAGCATTTCTGGAATTGCAAGGCCTTCAAACTGGGCCGGTCTGGTGTAGTGCGGGTGTTCCAAAAGACCGGTTTCAAAGCTTTCCTCATCACCGCTTTTGGCGTTGCCCATGACGCCGGGCAGCAGGCGAACCACCGCATCCAACATACACAGTGCGGCCGGCTCGCCACCGGATAAGATGTAATCGCCCACAGACACTTCAACGAGATTGCGGCTATCGATTACGCGCTGATCAACGCCTTCAAAGCGTCCGCATACGATCAAGCATCCTGGCCCCTGGGCAAGGTTGCGAGCCATAGCCTGATCAAAAGGAATGCCCCGGGGAGACATCAGGTATCGCGGTCCAAGCGTATCACCTGCGGCATTAATTTGGGCATCGATGGCGCTGGCCAGCACGTCCGCTCGCAGAACCATGCCCGCTCCGCCGCCAGCGGGCGTGTCGTCCACGCTGGCGTGTTTGTCGGCTGCATAGTCACGAATATTCACTGCAGACAGGCCCCAGTCCCCCCTCGCTAAGGCTTTTCCAGCAAGGGAGTGGCCTAGATGGCCGGGGAACATGTCTGGATAGAGTGTTAGAATACTGGCGTGAAACGGCATCCCCGCTCTATGGCTGCTTCATGGATTGAGTTCAACCAATCCGAGTGCGCTTTAGATGACGACGGATAGTTTACGATCAAACACTTTGAGAACTTGGCTTATGTCGTGGCCGCGCTTGAGGATCACGCCGTTTTGGTTCCGCACGCTGTAAGCGCCCTGTTTTTTTGCCAGTTTTGGATTTTTCTCCACCGTAAACAAGGGCGATTCGCTGGCGCGGCGGTAGATGGAAAACATCGCACGATCTTTAAGGTGGTCGATTGCGTAGTCGCGCCAATCACCGTCTGCCACGCGAAAGCCATAGACGCGTAAAATAGCATTCAACTCCATCCGGTCGAAACTGATTTGAGATGGTTTGGATGGATTGCCAGTGGAGGCGACAATCGTGTTGCGAATGCCGGAAGAGGCGAGCGGCTTTCTGGCGGCCAGTGAGATCAAATCCCCCGATGCAGCGCTCGATACGTTTGATGCGTTTGGCGATCCGTTCCCACCGGCATTTTGCATGCACTCATCCTGTCACTTCATGATTTGGAGCTGTCTAAAGACAGATTGCCCTAGAGTCGGCCAAATCCAGCCCTTGGTGTGACAGTTTGAAGACAAAAACCTGCGTTTCGCAAGAGTTCTGATTTGATATTATCACGCTGGAAACAGTTGGACATGTGTTTTGATGACAAGAGCCATCGCAACACAGTGCTGCCGCATTGCGAGCGCGATGTGGCCGCATTTGCTGGACAGTCTTGCATTCGTTGCCCCGAAGTCTTGCACGCTGCGAACCTTCTACACAGCCCCCCAGCCCCCAGGGGTTCGCCCGCAAGATGCAGATTTCAGGTCTCGCCGGATGCGCCGGTCCTAACTGATCAGCCAGCGGCGGCACATGCTCTTCCCCGGAGTGTGCGGCAAACGAAAGAGCGATCGGGCCGCCCCTCCGGTGACCTGATCGCTCTTTCACTTTTTCAAACTGATTTAGTTGCAATTACCGGTTCAAAGCGAGTTGACGACCGTCGCTCCAATGATGGGTCCGGGAAGGCCGTTTACGTCCATGGTTTGAAGCAGCAGAGCGCAGCCATCAAAGCCGCGGCGTTTCAGTTCTGCGATGGGCAAGGCTACGTCTAAAGTGCCGCCTTTCACCATGCCCAGCATCGTCTTGCCGCGCACCACGTTGTGGTAGGTGATTTCGGAACCAGCATTCTCTCCGCGTTCGATCATCACTTTTCGTGTTTTGTCGAACATCACCAGCCAAAGCGTTGCTTCGCTGCCCATTGTCTTTGATTCGCTGTCTCCGCCTACAGAAATACGCAACTCGTCGCCGACCTTTCGCGCATTAACCACAATTCTTGGTGCCTGTTTGGCTGCGATATGAGCTGCGAGAAGAGCTTCGACTTTGTTTTCTTGAGAACCCACCGTGTGGTCGCGGCCGTTCACCACCATCTGGGGCGTGTAGTAATTTCTGCTTTTGAAAGAGGCCGCGTAGCGGCGTTGGCGATCAGAAAATTCCGGTTTGGAAAACGTATCCGACCAACCGAGGTAGTTCCAATAATCGACGTGCCAAGAGAGCGCGATGACGTCATCGCGGGCGGCCAGTTTTCCCAAATAGCGATCGGCCTTTGGGCAGGACGAGCACCCTTGGGATGTGAACAGTTCCACGACCGAGCGCATTTTACTGCCCGGTTCGGTGTCTGTGCGCACATCTTCTGCTGCGGCGGCCGACAGGGATGTCAGCGTGGCGAGCGCCAAGATGGATAAGATGGACAGCAGTCTTTTCATGGATCTGTAAATGAACAGCCGATCTGTCACAGACAACTCACTTATCGGTGACGCTCGCGTGGGTTTTAGACAGGATGATGAAAGATGGTAGCAAAAAGGCCCCGCAGACATCACTGCGGAGCCTTTTCCAGACGTTGTGTTTTCAGGAACCGTTGAGGCTTAGGCTGCTGCACGGTTCAGGTTGCGCAAGACGAAGTGGAGGATCCCGCCGTTGCGGAAGTAGTCCAGTTCGTCTTCGGTATCGATGCGCGACAGAAGCGTGACGGTCTTTTTGGATCCATCTGCCAATTCGATCACCGCCTGCATCTCCTGACGGGGTGACAGGTCTGACAAGCCGTGAATGGTGACTTTTTCGTCGCCTTTAAGGCCAAGGCCTTCCCAGCTGTCCGATCCTGTGAAGACCAATGGCAGCACGCCCATGCCCACCAGGTTTGAGCGGTGAATGCGCTCAAAGCTTTCGGCAATCACCGCGCGGACGCCCAACAAGCGGGTGCCTTTTGCAGCCCAGTCGCGGGATGACCCGGTGCCATATTCCTTACCGGCGAAGACGACCAGAGGTACGCCTTCCTCTTTGTAGCGCATGGCGACATCATACATCGCGCCTTGCTCGCCCGATGGGTAGTGTTTGGAATAACCGCCTTCCACATTGTCGAGCATCTGGTTGCGGATACGGATGTTGGCAAACGTCCCGCGCATCATCACCTGATGATTGCCGCGCCGTGCGCCGTATGAGTTGAACTCCGTTGGCCGCACCTGATGTTCGCGCAGATAGTTGCCAGCAGGGCTGTCGCCTTTGATCGCACCGGCGGGTGAGATGTGGTCGGTGGTGATGGAATCCTGGAACAGCGACAGAACCCGGGCGTCGATAATATCGTCCACCGCTTCCGGCTCCATCGACATGCCTTCAAAGTAAGGCGGGTTTTGCACGTATGTGGAGGACGAATCCCACCCATACGTTTCACCTTCACCGGCATCGATGCCCTGCCATTTGTCGTCGCCTTTGAAGACGTCGCCATAGCGGGAGCGAAACATCTCTTCGGTCACCGTTTCGCGGATTATCTGCGCGATTTCCTGATTGGATGGCCATAGGTCCTTCAAGAACACATCATTGCCGTCATGGTCTTTGCCGAGCGAGTCAGTGGCGACATTGACGTGCATGGAACCTGCGATGGCATAGGCCACGACGAGCGGTGGTGAGGCCAGATAATTGGCCCGCACATCCGGTGAAATTCGGCCTTCAAAGTTGCGATTGCCGGACAGGACCGAGCAGGCCACCAGATCGTTCTTGTGAATGGCTTCGGAAATCTCCTCGGCCAACGGGCCGGAATTGCCGATGCATGTGGTGCAGCCGTAGCCAACCAGGTTGAAGCCCATGGCATCCAGCTCTTCGGAAAGACCGGCTTTGTCCAGATAGTCCGTCACCACCTGAGAGCCGGGGGCAAGGGATGTTTTCACCCAAGGTTTTACGGTCAGACCTTTTTCGCGCGCGCGTTTGGCCACGAGACCAGCGGCAATGAGCACAGACGGGTTGGACGTGTTGGTGCATGATGTGATGGCGGCCACCACAACATGACCGTCAGCCAGACCGTAATTCTGACCTGCGACTTCGACTTCCTTGTCCATCACCATCGCATCGCCTGCCACGCCTTTGATGGCGCCCAGCGCTTCTGCGAAGCCTGTTGGGGCATCGACGAGTGTAACACGGTCCTGAGGGCGTTTTGGCCCGGAAAGTGATGGCACAACGCTGGACAAGTCGAGGGAGAGTGTATCGGTGAATTCCGGATCAGCGGTTGTTTCGTCACGCCACATGCCTTGGGCCTGTGCGTAGGCCTCTACCAAGGCCACACGGTCGTCTTCGCGGCCGGTGGACTTCAGATAGTTGATCGTGTCTTTGTCGATCGGGAAGAAACCGCAGGTTGCGCCATACTCCGGCGCCATGTTTGCGATGGTTGCCTGATCTTCCAGGCTCAAATGGTTGAGACCGGGGCCGTAAAATTCGACGAATTTTCCAACCACGCCCTTTTGGCGCAGCATTTCGACGATCACCAAGACCAAGTCGGTGGCGGTGATGCCTTCATTCAATTTGCCATCGAGACGGAAGCCAATGACTTCCGGGATCAACATCGTGACCGGCTGGCCCAGCATGGCAGCCTCTGCCTCGATGCCGCCCACGCCCCAACCCAGCACGGAAAGGCCGTTGACCATTGTTGTGTGACTGTCCGTGCCAACAAGCGTATCCGGATAGGCCAGCGTTTCGCCACTCTCATCGCGGGTCCACACGGTTTGGGCCAAATATTCCAAGTTCACCTGGTGGCAGATGCCGGTGCCCGGAGGTACGACGCGGAAATTTTCAAACGCCTGCTGACCCCATTTCAGGAATGTGTAGCGTTCGCCGTTGCGCTCATATTCACGGTCCACATTGCGGGTGAAGGAATTGGCACCACCAAAGTGGTCCACCATCACGGAGTGGTCGATCACGAGATCAACAGGCACCTGCGGGTTAATGGCCGCCGTCGAGCCACCCAGTCCGGCTGTCGCATCGCGCATGGCTGCGAGGTCCACGACGGCTGGCACACCGGTAAAATCCTGCATCAAAACACGTGCCGGACGATAAGCGATTTCCTTGCCGGCACTGCCCTTGTTGCCCAGCCATTCTGCCACGGCGGCAATGTCTTCTTTGGTAACCGAGCGACCATCTTCAAAGCGCAGGAGGTTTTCCAGCAGCACTTTCAAAGAGAACGGCAGTTTCGAAGCCCCGGTCAGGCCGTTTTTTTCCGCCTCAACAAGACTGAAATAAGTATAATCCTTGCCGGCGACGGTGAGGGTTTTTTTCGCGTGAAAGCTGTCGAGCGATTGTGTCATTCCAGCAGGCTCCCGAGATTGCATGTGTGACTGGCTATATGTGGGCCTTATGTGGACCAAGGGAACCGCGAGGTCCAGACGACATGGGCCCTGTGGCCTTGTACCTTGGCCTAACAGCATCACAATCGCGTCTGACCCTAGCCGGCAGACCGTCCAGCCCTTCTCGATGTGTAGAAATTGTGTTCGACATGAAACTGTTAAACAGCCGCACAATGGACTATCGCATAAGGATGACCGGCAAACTTTGATTTGCCCGCAGGATTAGACGTTGGGACGTCCGCCGTGAGCGAAGACAAGATCGAAAAACACATCTCACCCGGTTTGAAGCTGGTGTTGGAAGTCGGGCCGGTTGTCTTGTTCGTTCTGGCCTACAATTTTGGCGCACCCTATGCGGTGATGCTCGGCCTGCCGGAGGCGGTTCAAAAGCCCATTTTTCTTGGCACGCTGGTTTTGATGATCCTGACGCCCCTCTCAATAGCCGTGTCGTGGTTCATCACACGCACAGTGCCTGCGATGCCTGTGGTGACGCTGGTCATAGTAATGGTCTTCGGGGCTATTGCGATTTACACGCAAGATGCCTTTTACAAGAAAGTGCAGCCGACCATCGTCAACCTGCTGTTTTCCAGTCTTCTTCTTGGCGGACTTCTGTTTGGAAAATCCGTGCTGCGCATGGTGATGGATACCGCCTTTGATCTGGATGACGAAGGGTGGGCGAAACTGACTTGGCGCTGGGGCGTGTTTTTTCTGTTCATGGCAGGCGTGAACGAAGTCGTATGGCGCAATTTTTCAGAGGAATTTTGGGTCAGCTTTAAGCTTTGGGGCATGAGCGGCCTGACGATGGCGTTTGTGATCAGCCAGATGCCGGTCATGATGAAACACGCCATTGAAGACGGTGGCGACGGCGACAAACCGAGAGAATAAATAGTCGCCAGGCTTTCCGACAATCGGATTTTTTACGCCAAACTTAAGGCGTCTTGAGTTTTTCGATTTCCGCTTCAAGGCGCGCCAGCTTATCGGGGCCGATGGGGCCAACGATCTTGTGGCGCACCGTGCCATCAGCTGCCACCAACAAAGTTTCAGGGATGCCGTAAAAGCCCCAGTCGATGGCTGCGCGTCCGCGGGTGTCGACCCCTATTCTTTCGTAAGGGTTGCCCAGACTGCCCAAAAACCGAAGGGCGTTAGCAGGGCGGTCCTTATAGTTGATGCCAACGACTGCAATGTCGTCTCGTTTCGACAGGTTGAGCAACACCGGATGTTCTGCTCGGCAAGGCGCGCACCACGAAGCAAAAATGTTGACCACATGAATGCGGCCTTTGAGATCGGCGGTCTCAAGACCTGGCACAGGCACGTTTGACGCGCTCAACCCGTCAAGCGCGGGCAACGCAAACTCCGGAACAGGTTTGCCAATTAAGGCGGAGGGGATTGCAGATGTGTCCCGGTCGATCAGCAGCAAATAGGCAAAAACACCGGCCAGTGCCGCAAACGCCACGAGCGGAAGGGCGGCCAACACGTAGCGGGGGCGTTGCGTTGTCCGGGTCTCTTCTTGCGGCTTGGCGTCGGGAAGCGTTTCATCCGTCATTGGGAACGCTCTTTCTTTCTTGCTTGTAACTCGGCCTCCTTAGAGGCGCGCCGGACACCCGCCGCTTCCAGCTTTGCCAGCGTGGTTTGGCGGGAACGGTGCGTTACAATCACCCACGCCACCATGACCAAGAGCACAATCGCGGTGACCGCATAG
>JBCBYZ010000160.1:0-6231 GCA_039815595.1 Pseudomonadota bacterium
CGTGATGTAGGACAACTGACTGATGGTCGAATAGGCTAGGCGCTTTTTCAGATTGTTTTGCGAAAGCGCGACCGTCGATGCCGCGATGATCGAGAAGGCTGCCAGCCACATCAGCCATTGAGACGCACCCGTGCTCGCCAGTGTGTCAATGCCGAAAACATAGACCCCGACCTTGAGCATGGTGAACACGCCGGCCTTCACCACCGCAACGGCGTGGAGAAGGGCGCTCACGGGCGTGGGCGCGACCATGGCGGCAGGCAGCCAGCGGTGGAACGGCATCAACGCCGCTTTACCAATGCCAAAAGCAAATAGAGCCAACAGAACCGGCAGCAGGCTTGCGCTTACCTTGCCTTCTAAAATGCCACCCAATTCAAAATCGAGGGTGCCAGCCAGTACATAGGCCCACACAACCCCGGTCAGCAGGAAGGCAATGCTCGTGCCCATCAAAATGCCCAAGTAGGTGCGGGCACCAGCGCGGGCCTCGCCGTTTTGCTTGTGCGCAACCAGCGGGTAGGTGGAGATCGTCAGCGCTTCATAAAATAGGAAGAGCGTAAGCAGGTTTGCCGAAAAAGCGATGCCCATGGTGGCAAAAATGGCGAATGCGAAGCAGGCGAAGAACCGGGCGTGGTTCTTCTCGTTGTTTCCGCGCATATAGCCAATGCCGTAGATATGGGTGACCGTCCAAAGGCCGGATGCGATGAGCGCAAACAACAGCCCCAGCGGCTCCACGTGGAAGGCTAAGGATAGTCCCGCTTGAAACTGAATCAGCTGAACGTCTGTCGTGTCGCCTGCCAAAAATTGCTGGGTTAGGGTGATCACCAGCAGGAACAGCACTACTGCACCGGCGAAAGTCATCCCATCGCGGACGTTCGGCAAGTTGCGTGTGAGCAAGATAAAGCCGCAAAGCGCAAGAGGGAGGCCAAGAATGAGCAGTATGAGCGTTTGTGTCAGCATCACCGTCCCTCCGGTCCGATGATAACCGTAGCGTCCGGCTGGAAACGGCCCTGCAACAGGCCTTCGGCTGCGGCTTGGGATGCGCTGGTCACAAGATCAGCGTCCAGACCGAACCAGATGCAGGCGAGCGTGAGGCCCCAGAGTGGAACCAACAGGCCAAGAGGCGCTTCTTTGATGTCTCGTCCTTCCGGCACCGGTTGCAGATACAGCACCTCCAAGGTGCGCCAGATATAGACGACGGCAATGAGCGAAGAAGCGACGATCAGCAGGGCGAGGAACCACCATCCCTTGTCGAATGCGCCTTGAAGCAAGATAAATTTGGAGACGAAGCCCGCTGTTCCGGGCACGCCGATCAGGCTGAGGCCGGCAATAACGAAAGCGGCGCACGTCCACGGCATCTGCTTACCAAGCCCTGCCATGCTGGGGATCAATGCCGTGCCCGTGCGATAGATGATAGCGCCCGCCGCCATGAACAGCGCACCTTTGGTGATCGCATGGTTAAACATGTGGGCCATGGTGGACGTGAGCCCCAGCGTCGTGAGCAGGCTGATGCCCAGTAGCATGTAGCCAACCTGTGCCAAGCTGGAATAAGCCAACAACCGTTTCAGGTTGGGTTGGAACACCGCCATAAACGAGGCCACAAACATCGCCAACAACGACAGCGGCAGCAAGACGAAGACCACCGTGTCTCGCTCAAACCCAAACGTTGTTGAGTAGACGGAAAACAAAAACCGCATCAACACCAACAGCGCCACCTTGGTGGCCGTGGCAGCTAGGAACGTGGTGATAACGGACGGCGCATAGGTGTAAGCGTTGGGCAACCAGCGGTGCAGCGGGAACATCGCAAACTTGAGCGCCATGCCGACCACGATGAAGGCAAAGCCGGATTGCAAAGTACGATTGGTATCCTGTTCCGCGATTTTTTGGGCTATGTCGGCAAGGTTGAGCGTGCCCGTGGCCATGTAGACAAAGCCGAGACCGATGACGAAAAATGTGGCCCCGATGGTCCCAAGCACAAGGTAATCATAGGCGGCTGACAATGCCCTGCGGTCGCGCTTCGCACCCATAGCGACCAGCACGTAGGTTGAAAGCGAAGATACTTCGAGAAAGACGAAAATGTTGAACGCATCACCCGTGATGGTGACGCCAAGCAGACCTGCAACGCACAACATCAAACAGGCATAGAAAAGCGTGTGTTGGCCCGGATCGATTTCCTGCTCAATGCTGGTGCGCGCATAGGGCAGCACAATGCTGGCGAGCAGTGTGATTACCACCAGCAGCAGAGCATTGGCGGCATCGACGCGATACTCAATCCCCAAGGGCGGGGCCCAACCGCCCAGATGGTAAGATAGAACTGCCCCATCTTGGGTCTGCGCCAGCAAGTAAAGCGCAAGGGCAAACGAGCCCAGCGAGGCGAGTTGCGCAAGGATGAATGCCGCCGTGCGGTGCACCGCAATCACGATGATAGGAGCCGCCAACATGGGCAGAAGCACCGTTAAGATCGGTGCATGGGTCAAGGCAAAGTCCAACATCAGGTCTGGGCCGCCTTACCGTCTGCGTTGTCATCTACGGGTTGTTCAAACGCCGCCGTTTCGGCGCGGATCATCTTTACGTCATGCGCGAGAATTTCGTCTTCTTCGATCGTACCGTAGGCCTCGTTGATCCGCACGATGAGCGCCAGACCAAGGGAGGTGGTGGCGATACCAACCACGATGGCGGTTAGGATCAAAACGTGGGGAAGCGGGTTGGAGAAGGTGAGTTCCTGCCCTTTTACGAGGATCGGGGCAGTGCCGCCCGCCACCTTGCCCATTGAGATGTAGAGCAAGAAAACCGCCATCTGGAAAATGTTCAAACCGACGATTTTCTTAAGGAGGTTCCCGCGCGCAACGACGATGTAAAGGCCTGTCATCATCAAGATGACAAACAGCCAATAGTTCATCAGGCCAAGGACCCTGCCATCGGCAAAAAACGACGTGAAAACTTCCGGCATCTCTACCAGTCCTTGTCGTCAATCGAGGGTGGACGCCCGGCGAAGGAATAGTAGATCGCCATCATAACTCCGAACACGGTTACGCCCACACCAAATTCAATCATTAAGATGCCGTAGTGTTGCCCATCAATCCGGTCGGCAAACAAGGGGTCGTAGTCCAAAAACGTCCCGCCATTGAACATGGAAACAACGCCGACGCCGGAATAGAGCAGCACGCCAAAAGCTAAAAGCACGTGAACCAGACGGTCCGGGATCATCTCGCGCAGCGTGCGCAGATTGAACACGATGCCGTATAGAATAAAGGCCACCGCAAAGATCACTCCGGCCTGAAATCCACCGCCTGGGCCATAATCGCCGTGCCATTGCACGTAGAGGCCATAAAGCAAGATCGGAGCAACCAGCAGGCGCGTGACAACCCGCAAGATCAGATGATGTTCCATGGTTTATCGCCTCCTGCGGCGGCGGGTGACAGTGCCGCCAATCAAGAGAACGACGCCGATACCGGCGGCAAAAACCACCACCACTTCGCCCAGCGTATCAAAACCGCGATAGCTGCCTAAAACGGCGGTCACCAAGTTGGGCACATCGATGTCTGCGGGGGAGCGCTCGATAAATTGTGCGCCAACATGGGTGTGCACTGGCGCCGTGGGATCACCAAACAGCGGCATGTCCAACGTGCCATAGATCAGCATGGCACCTGTAAGGGTGACGATGGCCAGCGGAACGAGCGAATAGCGCTCCGGCTTTTTCTCGTTGCGGGCGGTCAGTGCAATCGTGCCCAACATCAGGACGGATGAAATTCCCGCGCCCACCGCAGCCTCTGTGAAGGCCACGTCCACGGCGTCCATCACGATGAACAGAAGCGCGGCCAAAAGACTGAACACGCCGGACAACATCACAACCGCAAACAGACTTCGCACAAGCGCTACGGAGATGGCGGTCGCGACAAGCGCGAAGAACAGGAAGAGCGTGGCAGCAAGTTCCATCACTTCGTTCCTTTTTTGGCCGCGGGTTTGCGATTGCGCGTGGTCGGTTTTTTAGCGCCGCTCGCCTTCTTTCTCTTCGTGACCACTTCCGGTTTTTCGGATTTCTGCTGCATCCACTCGGGCAGTTCCACGACGCCTTCCGTGGCGTCTTCCAACAGATCTTTTGGCCTCGAACCGATGGAAAAGGCCGCGTTCACCACCGCGTGGGACGCTGTGGGTCCGGTGATCGCCAAAAACAACACGATCAACACCAGTTTGACGGTTATGAGCGAAAACCCCGTGCCCAGCATCATGCCGAACAGCAGCAAACCTGCTCCGGCCGAGTCGATGATAGAGGCCGCATGGATGCGCGCCCAAAAATCCTTGAGCCGCACCATGCCCAAAGAGCCGATGAACAGGAAGAACGATCCCGATAGGACAAATAGCCACGCGAGGGCGTCGATGAACACCTCCCAGCTCATGCTTTGGCACCTTCAGACGCTTCAACATCAGCCTCGTCTTCGCTAGTGTCGACAATCATCTCGATTTCTTCCGGCTCATCCCCCAGACGGCGGTAGCGGAAAAATTTCAAAACGGCGATCGTGCCTACAAAATTGATGAGGGCGTAGAGCAGGGCGATGTCCAGAAAGTCGGGTCGGCCAAAAGCCAAACCGCATGCGCCGATGAAAAGAACCGTGCAAGTACCAAACTGGTTCAGCGCAGCAACACGGTCATAGAGCGTTGGTCCGGCAAAGAGCCGGATCATCAGTAGGATCATGCAGACAGAAATTGCGGCGGTGGCAAACGCAAACATCACGCAGTTGCCCCCGTGCCAGTGCCAGTCTTTGCATCGTCGCCTGCCGCAGCTTGATCACGCTCCAACTTGCAGACCCGCGCACCCATGTCTGCGAGGCCCTCAGGTTCGGCCGCTTCGTCGGTCAGCGCGTGCACGTAGAAACGGTCCCCGGCAGTTTGGACGGTCACAGTCCCTGGCGTGATCGTAATGGAATTGGCGAACAGCATCTTGCCAAGGTCGGTGCGCTGTTTAGCGGGCACTTCGATGAACCGGTGACGCACTGCGTCAGGGTTGCCCAATATGACCTTGGTGATGGCCCAATCGGCTTTGCCAATTTCGATCAGCAGCCAAAACACATAGTTGATAAGAGCAAAACCCCGCATGTCGTTATATACGGGCTTATCCAGCAGCTTGAGCCGAGCAACGATAAGCACCGTCAGGGCGCACGAAGCCACGCCCAAGGCGACCACGATGGGCTTATAAATGCCCGACATGACCAGCCAAAGGGCCAGCAAAGCGACAAAGAGGAAAAACGCGCGGGCTATGACAGTCTCGCCGAAAGGAAGAAGCTTATCTTTTGTACACGGTATCTAGCGCGCCCCAAACTGATTTCAATATCGCTTCGGCGTTTGCCAACATGAGTTTTTTCATCCCGTCCCCCAGTGACAGTCCCAGTGACAGACCCAGTGACAGTCTGTTGATCCACAGTCGGTCATCGATGTCGCAATGGCTTTGTTTACCCTGCTCTTGATTTATTCAATGCACCAAAGTTGCCGCTTGTTTGCGAAAACTATTCACTCCTTCAACATAATTAATACTACGCGTGTTGACACTATTCGCCCACAGGAATAACTCGACGCTATTCTTCGAGTCGCTCTGCGGCGTCACTCGAACGTTGTTGCCGCAGGGCTCTTTGAGCACCGGACGCAAAAAGACACATTAAAAAAGGAGTTCCGTATGGAACAGTCTAACAACCACGACAGCACCCTGCTGTTGGAACTGACTGCTGAGGTAGTGTCAGCATATGTCGCTAAAAATCCAATTGCAGCGGGTGACTTGTCAGGCCTTATTCGGGATGTCCATCAGTCACTTGGTGGCGTTTCAGAAGCGGCTGTTGAGCCAGAAGTCGAAAAGCAAAAACCTGAAGTTTCCGTCAGAAAGTCGTTGGGGCACGATTATCTGATTTGCTTGGAAGATGGCAAAAAATTTAAATCGCTAAAGCGTCACTTGAAGACACACTACAATCTGTCTCCAGAAGCTTATCGCGAAAAATGGGGTCTGCCTGCAGACTATCCCATGGTGGCACCGGCCTACGCAGAGCAGCGTTCGCGTCTCGCAAAAGAGATGGGCCTCGGTCAAAAGCGCAAAGCCGCTTAACGGACCCTAGCCTTCACGGTCCAACAAGACCGTGGACCAAGATCTGCGATCCATTGGATCGGCAATGATTGGAGTTCCCCCGGTTTGATGGACACTTTTCAGTTTTCAACCGAGAGTGTTTTTCATGCCGAGAACAAGGAACCCGTACC
>JBCBYZ010000129.1:0-9488 GCA_039815595.1 Pseudomonadota bacterium
CTCACGCTGCGCCTGCATGGCAGCGGCATCGAAAATGGGATGGGAATAATCATAGCGCCCGTGCACGTTTTCGATGGTCATGTCTTGAGGCGGGTTCAGCGTCACGAACACGTCTTCTTTTGTCGTGAGGCTTTGCAGCGAATTCATCCAATAGCTGACGCAAAGGTCGCGCTGGCTCAAGGGCAAGTTGCGGTCAGTTTCAAAGTCTACGTAGTTCCAGCTTGCCCAAGTGGCCTTGCGCTTGGGCATCAACCGGCGGTCCTGGTGCAGTACGGCATGGTTTTGCGCGTAACCGAATGCGCCGAGCAGGGCCTGTTCAGCGGCGCTTGGAGCGTCCAGCATGCGCAGTGCATCGTCGGCATGGGATGCGATGACCACCTGATCGAAGAGTTCTGAGGGGCCGTCGGGCGTGTGGATGCGCACGCCCATGGGGGTGCGTTCTATTTTGCGGGCGGGGCTGGAGACACGGATATTGATGTTCGCGTCCGCCAACAGTTTGTCGACATAGACCTGCGACCCACCTTTAACGGTGCCCCAGAGCGGGCGCCCCGATACCTGTAGCAGGGCGTGGTTTTGGAAAAACCGGATGAACGACTTGGCAGGATAGCCGGTCATATCATCGGCGCGGCTGGACCAGATCGCAGCCGCCATGGGCATGAGATGCCAGTCGATGAATTCCGTGCTGTAGCGCTCGCGTTCCAAATACTCCATCAGCGTGGTGTCGTCATCCAGCTTATCGATGGAGGCGGGGGCCTCTTTGAAGAAGCGCAGAATATCCCGGATCATGCGCCAGTGACGGATGCTGAAAATATTGCTCGGTTGCGCCACCATGCCCAGCAAAGTACCGCCGCAATATTCGTACGCCCCGGCATAAAGAGAGGCCGCAAAACTCATATCGGTGTTGTGCACGGGCACTTTGAGGTGATCGAACAAGGCCACCAGATTGGGATAAGTCGCGCTGTTGAAACAGATAAAGCCCGTATCCACTGCCACTGGCTGGCCGGATACGTCGATGGTCGCCGTGTTCGTGTGGCCGCCAACTTTCGCATTGGCTTCAAACAGCGTGACTTTATGGTTTTTGGAAAGAAGCCAAGAAGAGGAGAGACCGGCAATGCCGGAACCGATAACCGCGATATTTTGGGAATGCATGAGCCACTTTTCTGTTCGTTTGAACATCGTTCGATGTTCATTCACTGGCTCCCTAGTAACGTGGTGCCGCGTTCGCGGGTTTCAGGCAAGTGTTTTTTGGCCTCTGCTGGCCCATCGTGAAGACGCTATTGCCGCAGCATCCAATTGATTTCACGACGCCAATCCACCATTCGGATGGGCGTGCCGTGAGTGCCGGTGTCAAACATGACAAAACGGGCGGGATAGGCCGGATTTCGCGCCAAAATCTGCTCAAAAAACCGCTTTTGCCGGGCCGGGGAAAAAACGACATCATCGCCACCGTGGCCAAAAAACATCGGGATCGCGCGGCCCGGCTGTGTGACGGTGGTGGATTTTAGGAAACCCGGGTTCCAAAACGACCCGAGGAAAAACATGCCGTCTATGGACCGAGCGGCGTTGGCAGAGCCCGCTAGACGCCAGCAGATGCCCCCGCCCATGGAGCCGCAGGCGACGATCATTTTGGTGCCGGGTGAGCTCTGGCGGTAGATGTTTAGCAGAGTTGCAATGTCCTGCGCGCCCTTGTCTTCAAAATCGCTAAAGGACGGCGTGAGCAGCAGGCCGTTGTTGCGCGTCATGAGGTTTTGCAGGCGGTTGAAATTGCCCCCAAACGTCCAATCGTTCACGCCTTGGCGGTGATTGCCGCCACGTCCGTGGACGTAAATGACGGTGACCGCCGCGCCGCGTTCTTCGCCGACGGCATAGGTTTTGAACGTGCCGTTTGCGGATGTGTAGCGGCGAAGGGATCGCGACCAGCGCACGCGTTCGTTGACGTATTTCTGTTGCGCCTTGCGGCGGGGAATGGTGTCCCGCTTCATGATATCGCGTTCGCGATTGTAAGCGACGGAGAGATAGGCTCCGTTTCGTTCACTGGCGATTGTGGCCGGATAGGTGAATAATTTGTCTTTGAACGGCTGCAATTGCGTTTGTGCCTGAACGCCGGATGTTACGGCCATGAGGCCAGCGACGATGCCGCAAAGAGCAGTTGTGATGGGTCTTGCAGCACGGTGCATGGCGGGCGCTCGCTTTGGTTCAGTTCAGTTTCGTGGCCGACGCCGGCGGGGTGATCATGCCACGCGCCAGTTTGGTCTCACGATGTGAAATGAATGTGGCCGCACCGACAATGATCCCGCCCCCCAAAATAACAAACGGATCGACGCTTTCCCCAAACACCAAAAGACCCAACAGCGTTGCCCAAACCAATTGTAGGAAGGTGATGGGTTGGGTGACAGAGATGGGGGCCGCAGCCAGTGCTTTCGTCATCGCAAAATGGCCGAACGTGGCGCAACAGGCGGTGATGAAAAGCCAGAATACATCGTGCAGCGTGGGCGTTTGCCAGTCCCAAAGCGCAAAGGGAAAGAGGAACAGCGTGCAAAACACCGTAAGAAGCGCAACGATGGTTTGCGGGTCCGTTTTGTCGGTCAGGTTCTTGGTCATCAGGTAAGAGAAGGCAAACAGAGGTCCGGCGCATAATTGCGCCACTTGGCCGATTGAAACCTCTTCAAAACCCGGTCGCAAGATGATGAGCGCTCCGACCAGTCCCGCTACCACCCCGCCGATACGGCGCAGCCGCAAGCGCTCGCCCAAAAACAACGCCGCGCCAATGGTGACGAAGATTGGTGTGGAGTAACCGATGGCCGTCACCTCGGCGATGGGGATGCGTGCCATGGCGAAGAACCACAGGATCACACCCAGCGCATGGGCGAAGCCACGCAACGCATTTTGGCGGATAATCGATTTGGCCGGCGGCGTTTTGATCAAGCCGTAAATGGCGGGCGCCATGATAATCAGACCCATGGCGTAGCGAATGAAAGCCGCCTCCGCCGCTGGCAGGTCTGACCCGATATAACGCACAATGCCCGTCACTGCGACAAAGGAAAACGTACAAGCGATCATCCAGGCGATGCCGCTTCTGACATTCATTGCTGTTGCGGATTTGCTGCCGCTGGCGGATTGCGGCGGTGCGCTGTTCTTATCTGAGGTGGAAACGGTCAAAAATGTGGGCTTTTAGGGACGAAAATACTCAGTCCCACTGTGCGCCTGCCACCGGCAAGCCGCAAGGCGTCTCACTTCACTTCAACGATGCGGGTCTTGTCACCCTGCGAAACGGTCCGCGTCCTGACCAAAAGGTGTCATGTTGTTGGGTAGGGAAGACGACATGCAGCCCCGTTCCAGATCGCGCCAAAACGGCGAATTTTGCACCATCACGCATTTGGCTTCGTAGGAACGGTCGCCAACAGTGAGGCAAATGATATCGCCTAGTTCCCGGCGCGTACCCGAGCGGTCGGTGCAAAAACACTCAGGCCATTTTGTCTTCGCCGTGCTGCGCGCCTGCTGCCAGGTCGCACCATCCGCGTGCGCGAATGTTGGCGCGAAAGCCCCCGTACCAAGAATACCAAATAAAGCCGCAAGGATTATCAAGTGTCTCATATCGAGACGGTAGCACAGTCTTTAAGTTCTGCAAGCCGACCCACCGAACCGTGATGTTTGTGGAAGTGGTTCTCCCGCACCTACAACCAGGCAAATGCGCGCGCCAGAAATCGCTTGGCATCTTGGGTAACGGGCGCACCATGTGCCATCACAACGCTGGTAACGGGCCAAGCTGAAATGCGTTTGAAGGATGCTCTGGCCTTCTTACGATTACGACTATAAAAAGCTATGCGGAACTTTCTCGGCACACACGGTTCAGGCGCCACCATGAGATCAAGCTTGGCGACAACCCTGCGCCAGCCGGAAAACCAGCCATCTGGAAAATGCTGGATGAGGTCGCAGAACACGATGCAACCGCTCACTTTGTGAAAGAATACCACTTCAGACGTGATAGCGTTGCTTCCAAACACCACCTGATCGACATGGTCTGACCAGTCTGGATCGGGGGTCTCTGTAAGCTCCCTGTCGAAGGTAATGTCTTTCCGCTTGCGTTGGAGTTGGCCTGTTCCATGAAGCACAGCATTTGGATATGCGGCCTGCCATTCTGACAAAAACAAATGATGTAGCGAATTTGGAGAGACGATATGTTTGACCACGCCCAAAGCGTCGGTTTGGGCGGCTAGTTCCCTCGTAAGCGCGATGGGTGACCAAACCAATAAGTCTCGATTGGACAAGCGGATGATCACCATGCGGGTGGGGTATTGAAACCCCATCACATCGACATTGGGTCCTTGCACCGTCCAAATATCAGAACCCAGCGATGTGAACATGGTCAGTGCCTTTCACTGTGCGGTCGATTGTACCGCTAGCTCGCCGGAAGATGGGTGCCTTTGACGGTGCGGGAGTGGCCTCGAAATTCCGCGATGGTCTCGCCAGATTGGTTATGGATCGTGACGTCGTAAATGCCGGATCTTGTGGCCCGTTGGCGCTCTTTGGCGGTGGCGGTGAGGGTGTCACCCAGATGGCCGGGGGCCAGGAATGTGACGGCGCAGTGCTGGGCCACCGTATGCTGGTTGTAGGTGTTGCAGGCGAACGCAAAAGCAGAATCGGCCAGCGTAAACATCAAACCGCCATGGGCCATGCCTTGCCCGTTCAACATGTCTTCGCGCACGACCATGGACAGACGGGCGAACCCGGTACCGATCTCTTCGATGGCCATTCCCAAGGCCTTGGAGGCGTTGTCGGTTGCCCACATGGTATCTGCGCAGGCCTTTGCCAGTTCGTCAGGGGTGAGATCAGATATGGCCATTGGCTTTAAACCGGCAAACGCTCATGGGTCGGCAGACCATCTTCAATACAATGGTATGGCTGTTGGTCTATCGTGAAGATCGCCATTTTTGGGCCACCATACATCAAAGTGGGATCGTCGAGCGTTCCCACTTTGATGATGGCGATTGGGCGGCCGGGCAATAGCGTTGCCATATGTGTGCCGCAGGTTTCACAAAAGTCGCGTGTCCGCGGGTTTTCCAGGTCCGAGCGTGTGAACTTCTTTGGCGTACCCTTTGTGTAAGTGAATCCGTCCAAGGGCATGCCCATGAAGAAATTGGGACCGCCGCCGGTGATATATTGGCACTCACGGCAGTGGCATTGGGCTTTCATCACCGGTTTGCCCTCGCATTTGTAGCGCAGTGCGCCGCAGTAGCAGCCGCCTTCGATTGATGTGGTCATATGTGGTTCCTCTCAATGCGATGGATGCAGTCTATGCGCCTAGGTGTGTGCGTCGAGCCAAGCGATGAAATCAGCCATGGTTTGATCCCGATTGGACTCGTTGAGGCTCTCGTGGCGGGTATCGGGCAACAGCGTCAGCGTGACGTCCGACATGCCTTGTGCCTTCATACGGGTGTGAATGCGCTCCACCGCCTTGCCCTGTTCCGAGCAGGGATCTTTCCGTCCGCCCAACAGATGCACGGGCAGCGCCTTAGTTAAGTCGCCTAGGTTTTTATTGTCCGCTGCGATGTAGATTGCGTCCAAGACTTCCAGCCAAAGGCCTATCGTCACCGGAAAGCCGCAAAGCGGATCATTCACATAGGCATCCACCTCGGCCTCGTCGCGCGATAGCCAATCAAATTCGGTGCGGTTGGGTGCGAAGACTTTGTTCCACGTGTCGAAGGTCAGCTTTTTAGCAATCCCGGAAGGAACGTCGGAGCCCAAGAACATCTTTTGAAACCGCAAAATGCCGCCATAGACGGCAGCCAACCCGCCTGTGTCGACACCGCTGTTCCAGAGGGCGAGGCCGTCCATCTTTTTCGGATTTTTGACCGCATGGGCGAAGGCGAGAATGGACCCCATTGAGTGGCCGAAACTGACCAGCGGAGCATCAGGCCAAAGCGACCGCCCGTGAGATTGGACGAAGCTGATATCATCCAAAACCGCATTCAAGGCACCTTTTGAGCCGAAATGCCCCAGCGCTGCGTCGGGCGATTTGGTGTAGCCGTGCCCGCGATGGTCGTGCGCGATCACCGCATATCCGTTTGTGACCAGAACCTTGGCAAACCGTTCGTACCGGGCGCAATGCTCCGCCATGCCATGGTTTATCTGGACGATGGCTTTGGGAGGCTCGCTGGGAGACAGCGTGCGCAGGCTGAGTTGCGCGCCGTCCTGTTTGGCAATCGTTTGCGGGGTCCAATTGGTCACGTCAAAACTTCTCCACCCAAGGCCTCAACTCGATTTCCCAAGCCCAGCTTGAACGGGGTTGATCGAGAAAATGCAGGTAGCTGTCGGCAATCGCGTCCGGGTCCAACATCGAATCCGGTTTGCCCTCCGGGGCAATCCGTTCTGGGCGGTCGTCATTTTGGATGCCACCATCAATCACAAAATGGCCGATGTGAATGCCTTGCGGGTGCAACTCCCGGGCCAGGCTTTGGGCGAGGCCGCGCAGGGCAAACTTGCCCATGGCGAAGGTTGAGGAGTTCGGAAACCCCTTCACGCCGGCCGAAGCTCCGGTGAACAGGATGTTACCCGACCCTTGCTTGATCATCCGGCGTGCCGCTTGTTGCGCCATCAAGAATGCGCCAAACGCGGTTACCGTGATTGCGTTGTGAACGGCCTGCGGGTCGAGATCGACTATGCCGCCGCGCACGCGGGCGGATGGGTTGTAGACGGCGACATCCAAAGGCAAACCTAACGCATCGGCAGTTTCAAACACCCGCTCCATGTCTTCTTGTTTTGATCCATCGGCTTCCACGCAGACTGCGCCCGTTTCAGCAGCCAAGTCTGCGAGTTTGTCCGCATCGCGTGCGGACAGAAAAAGCTTATGGCCGCGCGCGGCGAGTTTGCGCGCAAGGGACGCCGACAGTCCTTTCCCGGCCCCGATTATAACAGCAGTGGACACGGCAACTCCCCCTCCAACCCGTTTGTGTTGCGTCAGTGGTAGTGCCTTGCGGCCCCGACTTGCAACTGTGGCGGGCCATCCGTCTTGTGTTTGGTCGCCCATCGCCTTAGATCAGCGGCAACAGTTTTCCAACAATTTGCGGTCTGTCGCGCTGGAGCGTTTCGGCGATTGAACACCGCGTAAAAAACGCAGAGCAGTTCTCCTATGGCACGTCAATTCATCTATCACATGCAAGGCCTCAGCAAACAGTATGAGGGTGGCAAGAAGGTGCTGGATAATGTGCATCTGTCTTTTTACCCCGACGCAAAGATTGGCGTGCTTGGCCCCAACGGTGCCGGTAAATCAAGCCTGCTGAAAATCATGGCCGGTATCGACAAGGAGTGGACCGGCGAGGCTTGGGCGGCTGAAGGAGCCAAGATCGGGTATCTGGAACAGGAGCCGCATCTGGACCCGGACAAGACCGTACGTGAAAACGTGATGGAAGGTCTGTCGGAAAAGACCGCCATTCTTGAGCGCTACAACGAGCTCATGATGAACTATTCCGATGAGACCGCCGAAGAGGGCGCGAAGCTACAAGACCAGATCGATGCGGAAGGCCTTTGGGACCTCGATTCCAAGGTCGACATGGCCATGGACGCGCTGCGCTGCCCGCCGCCGGAAGACTCTGTCGTGCCGCTGTCGGGTGGTGAACGCCGCCGGGTAGCACTTTGCAAATTGCTTTTGTCTGAGCCTGATCTTTTGCTGCTCGACGAGCCGACCAACCATCTCGATGCTGAAACGGTTGCGTGGTTGGAAAAACACCTGCGCGAATTCAAAGGCGCTGTGATGATCGTGACGCACGATCGTTACTTTCTCGACAATGTGACCGGTTGGATTCTCGAACTCGACCGGGGCCAGGGCATTCCCTATGAGGGCAATTACACCGCTTATCTGGAAAAGAAGAAGAAGCGGATGATTCAGGAAGGTCGCGAACAGGATTCGCGTATGCGCCAGTTGGAGCGAGAGCGTGAATGGATGGGCCAGAGCCCGAAGGCGCGTCAGGCTAAGTCGAAAGCCCGCATCAACAAATACCAAGAACTGCTCGACACCGCGAGCCAGCGCAAACCGTCGGACACGCAAATCGTGATCCCGATTGCGGAGCGTCTGGGCAATGTCGTCATCGAGGCGGAAGGTCTGTCCAAAGGGTTTGGCGACCGTCAGTTGATCGACAATCTTACCTTCAAACTGCCGGCGGGCGGCATTGTGGGGATTATCGGCCCGAACGGTGCGGGTAAGTCCACGCTGTTTAAGATGATCACCGGGCAAGAAACGCCGGACGGCGGTTCCATCCGCATCGGTGATACGGTCAAGCTTGGTTATGTGGACCAAAGCCGCGATGATCTTGATGCTGACGCGACGGTTTGGGAAGAAATCTCCGGCGGTGCCGAAGTCATCAAACTGGGCAAGCACGAAGTGAACAGCCGCGCCTATGTTGGGTCATTCAACTTCCGCAAAGGTGCGCAGCAGCAGAAGGTCGGCACACTGTCCGGCGGTCAGCGCAACCGCGTGCACCTCGCCAAGATGCTGAAATCCGGTTCCAACGTCCTGTTGCTCGATGAGCCGACCAACGATCTCGACACCGAAACCTTGTCCGCATTGGAGGATGCGCTGGAAGAGTTCGGCGGATGCGCTGTCATCATCTCGCACGACCGTATGTTTCTCGACCGGCTCGCCACGCACATGCTGGCCTTTGAAGGCGACAGCCATGTGGAGTGGTTTGAAGGCAATTTTGAGGATTACGAGAAAGATAAAATCCGCCGCCTGGGCGACAACGCCCTGACGCCAAAACGCATCCACTTTAAGCCGCTCGGTCGATAGGCTTCTCCATGGGGTTGCGCTTCACCCGTGCCATTGTCCGCAAGCCGGGACGGTCTGTCGTGTCCGGGTTGCGGGCTGAGGGTGGGGATGACCCGACCTACGAGGGTGTGTTGGCCGAACACGGGGCTTATGTTGCCGCGTTAAAGACCGCCGGTGTCTCGGTGACCGAACTGGAGCCGCTGGAAGCTTTCCCCGATTCCATCTTTGTTGAGGACCCGGCGCTGGTGTTTCCTGCTGGTGCTATTGTGCTGCGACCCGGCGCGGAAAGCCGGGTTGGCGAGGCTGACGCCATGCGACCCGTATTGAACGAGCATTTTGAGACGGTTTTGGAATTGGGGGATGGATATGTTGATGGCGGCGATGTGCTGGTCACACCTGGCACTGTGATGATCGGATTGTCCGCACGGACAGATCGCGCGGGCGCAGACAGTCTGATCGCGCTTTTGGGGCAGCTTGGTTTGAACGGTAAGGTCTTCAACACACCGCCTGGTGTTTTGCACTTTAAGTCCGATTGTTCCTTGTTGGACGACGAGACCGTTCTTGCGACACCAGCGCTCGCCGCCAGCGGCGCATTTGAGGGCTTTGAGGTTTTACTCACACATGAGAATGAAGAGGGTGCTGCCAACGCCTTGCGTGTGAATGATGCAGTGTTTGTCGGCGCGCAGTTCCCCAAGACGGTCGCGATGCTCAGTGATGCGGGATATGC
>JBCBYZ010000169.1:0-5196 GCA_039815595.1 Pseudomonadota bacterium
AAGATCCAGTTGGTCGCTTTCGATCCAAAAACGTCCCGGTCCGGTAGGCATGATATGCGACCCACCGCTTGTCACTACGGCTTGATGGTCTTTCGGTAACGACACCCCAATGTGAGTGGCCAAAAGGTTTTGCACCTTAGCACCGGTATCCGGCCAAGCCTGAACTTGCACCAGCGCACGACATAGGCGGGTCGACAGATGGACTGAGGGACCATGAACCAAATGGCCATGCGTTCCCGGCTTTAAAACAGCGGTCAGAGGTGACACGCGATCAGCGTCAGACATGCATGCGCCCTCCGTCGGGATCGACCATGTGTGGACTGACCACCTCCACTGCAACATGGCGCTCGCGCACCGGGTTGGTGGCAAACATAATCTCTCCGTGGCGGGTGCGGCCATATTCCAACAGCGCGAGTGATATGTAGCAATTGAGTTCCGGCGAGAAACAGGTGGACGTGGTGTGCCCCATGCTTGGCCCCGTTTCTTCTTTTGAGCCTTTCACCAAATGCGATCCGCCGACGATGCGTTGCCCGTCAGTCGATTTGATCGCGACCAGTTGGAACCGCCCAGCTTCGTGAAAGGCTTCGCGCGTGGCGAGCACAGATCCGATAAACGGCTTTTTGGTTGAGACCATGCCACCGAGACCCAGATCGTGAGCGGTCGTGCGACCGTTCAGTTCCGGCCCCGCCACGTGGCCTTTTTCAATGCGCAGCGTCGAAAGCGCTTCCAAGCCGTAGGGCACGACATCAAACGGTTTGCCCGCCGACATCAACGCATCCCAGACGGCTTGGCCGTGATGGGCGCCGCAATAGACCTCATAGGCCAGCTCGCCGGAAAACGAGAGCCGCGCGATCAACACGTCGATGGAACCGATCTTACCTTCCCGCACGCCCATAAAAGGGAACGCGTCATTGCCCATGTCACACCCGGTGACACAAGCCTCCAAGAGCTTGCGGGCTTTTGGACCGGCGACCGCCGTGCCCGCCCATTCATCGGAGACGGACGTGAGCGCGACTTTCAATTCCGGCCAAACGACTTCGGCATGGTACTCCAGATGCTCCATCACCTTGCCCGCACCGGCTGTTGTGGTGGTGACCAAGAAGCGGTGTTCGTCCAAGCGCCACGTCGTGCCGTCGTCAAACAGGAAACCGTCTTCGCGCAACATGAGGCCATAGCGAGCCTTGCCCACGGGCAGTTTTGCAAAACCATTGGAATAGATTCGGTTTAGGAACTCCGCGGCATCCGGCCCCTGCACGTCGATCTTGCCAAGGGTGGAGACATCCACCAACCCAACCGATTTGCGAACAGCTTTCGTTTCACGGATGTAGGCCTGTTCCACGGTCTCACCGGGGGCGTTGTAACTTTCGGGACGCAACCAAGGTCCGTTGGCCACCATTCCGGCGCGGTTTGCCAAGTGCCAATCGTGCATGGGTGTTTGGCGTTCGCTTTTGAGGTGGCCGTAAAGTTCCCCCGCCAAAGCTCCGATGGCCGTTGGCGTGTAGGGCGGACGGAACCGTGTGGTGCCGACGTCCGGGATCGCCATGTCACGCGTGTCCGCCATGATGGCAAGGCCTGTCACGTTGGACGTCTTGCCCTGATCGGTCGCCATGCCCAGCGTGGTATAGCGCTTTAGATGTTCGACCGAGACGTAACCTTCACGATGGGCAAGACGCACATCGTCCGCCGTCACATCGTGTTGCAGATCGACAAAAGACTTGCCGACACCATTCGCCTTGATTTCAAAAACCGGGGCAGGTGCATGATCGACCTCATCGCCTTCCACATCCGGCAGTTTGGTCGTTTCTTCTGCAGTCCATCCGGCATCGGCAAGCGCAGCGTCGGCAGCTTCAACACCCGTGCGCAAAGCGGCTTCAAGGCCAAATGCGCCGGACATGGCTCCCGCACCGTGCCAGCTTGAGGTGGGCTCGCCGGGAAGGAAAGCTTGCAACTCCGCATCCCAGACAGGCTTGCCGCCCTGTTGGGAAGTGAGATGAAATGTCGGGGACCATCCGCCGGACACGGCCAAACAATCGCAGGCGATGGTTGTACGGGTATCGCCCACAGCACCCGAAATCTCGTTATAATCCACCACGTCAATCGCCGTGATGTTGGACCGGCCTTTCGTCCGCAGGACCGCAGAACCGGTCAGCAGTTGGGCGCGGCTTTCTTCACCAGCCTTGCGGATTTCATCGGCGACATCTGTGCGCACGTCCACAATTGCCGTAACGATGACGCCGCACCGGGCCATATCACGGGCTGCCAGCCAGCCGGTATCGTTGTTAGTGAACACGGCGACCGCTTTGCCCGGGGCGGCGCCATATTGCATCGCGTAACGTCGGGCCGCATCGGCCAGCATGACGCCGGGACGATCATTGCCCGCAAATACGATGGGACGCTCCAGCGCGCCAGCGGCGATGACGGTGGATTTTGCGATGATCGTCCAAGCGCGCAATCGTGGCGCGTCAGGATTCCGTTCCGCCGCCTCTTCCACTCGTTCGATGGCAAGATAGGTGCCATCATCAAACATGGATTGAACGGTCGTGCGGGGCAGCACGGTGACGTTTTCCATGCCCGCCAACTCGTCAGCTACATTTTTCGCCCATTCGGCTGCTGGCAAACAGTCGATAAAGTCGGGTGCGTTAAGCAATGCACCGCCCGTCTGTGCGGCTTCGTCCGCGAGAATGACCCTTGCGCCCTGTTTTGCGGCACGCCGGGCGGCGGCCAAACCGGCGGCACCGGAACCAACCACCAACACATCGCAAAATGCGTTCATGCGGCCATAGCGGGACGGATCACGCTCTTTTGCGCCGGCACCCAAACCCGCTGCGCGTCGGATGACCTGTTCACACGCATACCAGAATGCTGTGGCCCGGTGGCCCGCAAGGCGTGGACCGATAAAGGTCTTGTAGTAAAAACCGGCGGAAAGGGCTTTCCCGCCCAATTGGTTGATCGCAGCGAGATCGAACTTTGCAGAGGGCCAAGCGTTTTGACTGCGAGCCACCAAACCATCCCTAATGGGGACTTCGGTGGCGCGGATATTGGGTTCGCGCTTTGCACCCTCGTGTAGAGTTACCAAAGCACTCGGCTCTTCCGACCCGGCTGAGAAGACGCCACGCGGACGGTGATACTTAAACGAGCGGGCCACAACAGACACACCGTTGGCGATCAACGCGGATGCGAGCGTGTCGCCCTCCAAACCCTGATAGGATTTTCCATCAAAGGTGAAGGTGACCGCCTTGCCGGATGACACGCCCGTGCCGACGCCCTTGCGCAGTTTGAGACGGAAGCCGCTCATGCTTTGTCTCCGCCCGCTGCGTCCGCCATATTGAGCGCGTTAAGCGTGTCCTGCCACGGACCGACCGGCTCGCTGGTTCTGACGGCATGGGTGGTGGTGTTGCGTGTCACGCGAAGGTGGCGGCGGCAACCGCCGGTGTGGAGCCATATCTCGTCATGGTCACCGGGCGTATTGGCCCGATCGTAAACATAGCTCTTGTGCGCCTCCATGTCAGTCGACCCGATGGGCGGACGGATGGCGCTCGCTGCACCTTTGTAGGTGAACTCGCGGTGATCGCGCTCGCCGCACCATGGACATTTGATTCTCACAACCGCCCCTCCTAGTGATACCAAGGGGTTGGGCCAGCGCCCAACTCGTCAATGGGACGACCGTCTTTGAACCGCTCGAGCGTGAAAGCGGAGTTGATTTCGTGGGCTTTGTCGTTGGCGATGGTGTGGGCAAAGCACCAGCCGGACGCGGGGGTGGCCTTGAATCCGCCGTAACACCAGCCGGCATTCAAATACATGCCGGGCAAAGGCCCTGTGGTGATGATGGGCGACCCGTCCATCGACATATCCATAATACCGCCCCAAGAGCGCAGCAGACGCAACCGGGCAAAATTGGGGAACATGGACACAAGCTCGCTGGTCACCTCTTCCCAGACCGGCAGGTTTCCTCGCTGGGCATAGGAATTGTAATAATCAATGTTGCCGCCGAAGACCAAACCGCCCTTGTCGGATTGGCTGACATACAGATGCCCCGCGCCGAAGGTGACGACGTTTGGAATGATGGGTTTAATGGATTCAGATACAAAGGCCTGCAACACCGTTGATTCAATTGGCAAGGCATCCACACCGGCCATTTTCATCACACGGCTGGTGTTGCCCGCCACAGCCACGCCGACTTTGTCGGCACGGATTTCACCGCGATTGGTCTCAACGCCAACAATCCGATCGCCCTCTTTCAAGAAGCCTGCGACCTCGGTGTTCTCCAAGATATCGACGCCCAATGCATCCGCTGCACGGGCATAGCCCCACGCCACAGCGTCATGGCGTGCGTTGCCCGCATCGGGCTGTAACAGCCCGCCTTCAATGGGAAAGCGCGACGAACCGGAAACGTCCAAACCGGGGTTGAGACGACCCACCTGATCGCGGTCCAGTAATTCGCTGCGCACACCCATCAGCCGCATCTGGTTGCCGCGTTCGGCATAGGTATCCATTTGGCCGGGTGTGTGAGCGAGGTTGAGCACGCCCCGGGGTGAAAACATGACGTTGAAGTTCAACTCGTGGCTGAGCTCGCGCCAAAGTTCCATGCTCTTTTCATAAAACGCCGAGTTGGCCGGAAGGCGGTAGTTGGAGCGCACAATGGTGGTGTTGCGGCCGATATTGCCGGAGCCGAGATAGCCTTTTTCCACCACGGCCACATTTTTGATACCATGCATGGACGCCAGATAATAAGCCGTCGACAGGCCGTGGCCGCCGCCACCGATGATGATCACATCATAACGCGCCTTAGGTTCCGGTTTGCGCCATGCGGGTGACCAATCCTTGTTACCGGTCAGCGCATTCTTAATGATGGAGAACGCAGAATAGCGCTTCATGAATTGCCTGCCGTCATGGAGTGTCCCTCGTGCGCCCGACCCGTGACTGACATGTTGCCGGCGCGCAGGGCACATTGGGCGTAGTGTGTGAGGCCGGTCACCGAACCGTTGTCGAATTGCCGACACCAACCCTAGCGGAAGCCGACACAAAGCCAATCCTTCACGTCCATCGTTCGACACGAAACCGAGTGATTTAACGTTGCGAAAGTTTTCGCTTGCGCGACGTCGCGTTTTTGACAAAGTCCCCGTCTGATACACACCGATTTGGACTTCACCAATGGACGATGCAGGGAAACGCATAGACGGGAAGCTGGTTGCAGAG
>JBCBYZ010000008.1:0-44451 GCA_039815595.1 Pseudomonadota bacterium
CGCGTTGACCAGACCCACGTCGTCCCACACAGTTAGATCATGACAACACATCTTTATTATAGCGCCGGTTCGCTCGACCACATCACGCCAGACGGACACCCGGAACGCCCTGCCCGCTACACCGCCGTGATGGACGCACTGGACAGCGAAGTTTTTGCGCCACTGGTACGGTTCGAGACAAAGGCAGCGGATACCGATCTCTTTGCACTGGCCCATCCCGACGAGCAGATCACCATGCTGGCCGGTCAAGTGCCGGATGAAGGGCGCGTGCGCATCGACCCGGACACCGTTATGAGCCCCAAAACCTGGGACTGTGTGCACCATGCCGTTGGCGGCGGCGTGGCTTCCATCGATGCGCTGTTTGCCAAAGAGGCCGGCACCACGTTCTTGGTGGCCCGCCCGCCCGGACACCACGCGGAAAAAACGACGGCCATGGGGTTTTGCTTCATCAACACGGCGGCAGTCATGGCCCGGTATGCGCAGCGTGAGTATGGGGTGGAGCGCGTTGCTATTGTCGATTGGGACGTACACCACGGCAACGGCACGCAGGACATTTTCGAAGACGATCCAAGCGTGATGTATTGCTCCACCCATCAGATGCCGCTTTATCCCGGCACCGGGGCACCTTCAGAAACCGGCGTGGGAAACATCGTCAACGCGCCTTTGTCGCCGGGCATGGATGGGGACGGGTTCAAAGAGGCGTTTCGCGACAAAGTGCTGCCCGCTGTGGACGGTTTTTATCCCGATTTGATCATCATCTCCGCCGGATTTGACGCCCACCACCGCGACCCGCTCGCCAACATCATGCTGGAAGCAGAAGACTTTGGTTGGGCCACCGGAAAACTGATGGATTTGGCGGGCAAGCATTGTGACAACCGTGTCGCCAGCCTTCTGGAAGGCGGGTACGATCTGGTTGGCTTGGCCGAATCGTCTGCTGCCCACGTTCAGCGCTTGATGCGCGGCTAAACCCGCAAAACTGAAATTTCCCAGACACAACGGACGCAAGACCCATGGCCGAACCACAAAACACACAGGACGCTCAGAAGCTGGATCAACTGAGCTTTGAGGACGCGCTGAACCAGTTGGAGACGATTGTCAGCCAGTTGGAACAGGGTGACGTGCCGTTGGAACAATCCATCGAAATTTATGAAAAAGGTGAGGCGCTGAAAAAGCATTGCGCCAAGCTGCTGCAAGCTGCGGAAGACAAGGTTGAGAAAATTCGTGTTGGCGCGGATGGCACAGCTAAAGGGACTGAACCGCTTGATGGTTAGGTTGCCCTTCCCAGCCTTCTTGCACGCGTGATCGGTGCTCGAAGCACTCACAAGATGCCACAGTGCAATTCCGTCAAAACGGGCTCATATCCATTTGAGAGCGTAATTTATTTTCGACATTTGCAAATGTCCAATAAGTTTGACACTCTGATCTTCGAAACCGGTCACAGGAGCCGTGGCGGGTGCGCAGAATGAAAGACGAACCCGAGATGCCTCACACCCCTCTTCTCGATACAATCGATACGCCCGCCGATCTGCGCCAAATCGCCGATGATCAGTTGGAGCAGGTGGCCGCAGAATTGCGAACGGAGATGCTGGACGCGGTGTCGATCACCGGAGGGCATCTGGGGGCCGGTCTGGGCGTTGTCGAACTGACGGTGGCGCTGCACCACGTGTTCAACACCCCCCACGACCGCATCATCTGGGACGTGGGCCACCAGTGCTACCCGCACAAAATTCTGACCGGGCGGCGCGACCGCATTCGTACGTTACGCAAAGAAGACGGTTTGTCCGGCTTCACCAAACGGGCCGAAAGCGAATACGACCCCTTCGGCGCGGCCCACTCTTCTACCTCCATTTCTGCCGGTTTAGGCATGGTGGAAGCCTCCAAGCTCGCAGGTGTTCAACGCAATGTCGTCTCCATCATCGGTGATGGCGCGATCACGGCTGGCATGGCCTATGAGGCGATGAACAATTCCGGCGGCATGGACGCCCGTCAAATCGTCATTCTGAACGACAACGACATGTCGATTGCGCCGCCCACCGGGGCGATGAGCCATTACCTGGCGCGTCTGGTATCCGGCCAAACCTATCGGTCCTGGCGCGAAACGGCCAAACAGCTGTCCCAAAAACTGCCGAAATTTTGGCAGGATAAGGCTCGGAAAACCGAAGAGTACACCCGTGGCTTCTTCTCCGGCGGCACGATGTTTGAGGAGCTGGGGTTCTTCTATGTCGGACCTATCGACGGGCACAATCTCAGCGCCCTCCTGCCGATCTTGCGCAACGTGCGTGACAGCGAGCAGGGGCCGATACTTCTGCATGTCGTTACCGAGAAGGGCAAAGGCTACGCGCCTGCTGAAGGGGCTGTGGATAAACTGCACGCCGTCTCCCGCTTCAACGTCGTGACGGGCGAACAGTCAAAATCCATTCCCAACGCGCCCTCCTACACCAAAGTGTTTGGCCAAAGCCTTGTTGAAGAGGCGGAACGTGATGAACGGGTGGTGGGCATCACTGCCGCCATGCCCGGTGGCACCGGTATCGACATCTTCCAGAAAGCGTTTCCGGAGCGCACCTATGATGTTGGCATTGCCGAACAGCACGCGGTTACGTTTGCTGCCGGTATGGCGAGTGAGGGCTACAAGCCGTTTTGCGCGATCTACTCGACCTTCCTGCAACGCGGTTACGACCAATTGGTGCATGACGTTTCGATCCAGCAATTGCCCGTGCGTTTTCCAATCGACCGGGCCGGTTTTGTGGGTGCAGACGGTGCCACCCATGCAGGCTCTTTCGACACGGCCTATCTCTCATGCTTGCCCGGTTTCACCGTCATGGCTGCCTCCGATGAGGCCGAACTGAAACACATGGTGGCCACAGCAGTGGCTTACGATGAAGGGCCGATGTCCTTCCGCTATCCGCGCGGCGAAGGTGTGGGTGTGGAATTGCCGGAACGGGGCCAAGTGCTTGAGATCGGCAAAGGCCGCGTTGTGCGCGAAGGATCCAAGATAGCTCTTCTATCGTTCGGCTCTCGCTTACAGGATTGTCTCGCAGCCGCAGAAGATTTGGACGATTACGGACTGTCCACCACAGTGGCGGACGCACGGTTTGCGAAACCACTAGACGTGGAGCTGATTGCGCAATTGGTGCGACACCACGAGGTGTTGATCACCGTGGAAGAGGGTTCAACCGGTGGATTTGGGGCGATGGTGCTACATCATCTGGCGGCCCACGGCCTGCTGGACCAAGGGTTGAAAATTCGTACGCTCACCATGCCAGACGTCTATATGGATCAGATGGCACCGGAAGTGATGGTGGCGCGGGCGGGTCTTGACCGTAAGGGCATTTTGACAGCCGCAATCGACGCGATGGGCATTGTGGGAAGCACGCTAATTCAGTCCGCCACCGCTTAAACCGTGGTTCGCCGACCTAAATATCGCATCGAAGTGAAGCGGCCCACCCTGCCCAAACCGCATGTGATGTCATAAACAGTAGGCACAAGTTGAGCACATGGATGCGACGATGAAACTGTTTCGGTACGGATTGTGGGCTGCAGTGTTTTTGTTGGGGGGGTTTCTGGCCTATTCCACCGTCACGTGGTCGCTCAATGGCGGCGCGAACACAACGCTTGGTCTCGTGGATATTGGTGGGCCGTTTGAAGCGGTGAACACCAAGGGTGAGCCAATCACCCGAGACACCATGCTGGGCAAACCACATATGGTGTTTTTTGGCTTTACCCACTGCCCGGACGTCTGCCCCACTACGCTGTACGAGACCGCCCAATGGCTGGAAGCGCTGGGCGATGATGGCAAGAAGCTCAATGCCTACTTCATAACTGTCGACCCGACGCGGGACACGCCTGACATTCTCAATTCCTATCTTTCATCGTTCGATGAATATGTGGACGGCATCACCGGCACGGAAGATCAGATGGCAGAAATCGCGAAAAAGTGGCGCGTGTATTACGAAAAAGTGCCGTTGGAAGACGACGATTACACCATGAACCACACGGCCACGACCTATCTAATGGACGCCAAAGGCGAGTTTTTTGGCACGATCGCCTATGGCGAAAATGCTGACACGGCAGTCGAAAAACTGCGCCGGTTGATCAAACACAATGGCTGATACGGATACTTCGCCAAAGCCTCTCGCCGCCGGATGGTCCACGTGGCAACTCCTGCTTGCAAGCGGCGTTGTTACTGGTCTTGTAGCCGGTGCGGGGCTCGGCGGTTGGGCGATTTATGGCGGCGAAATCCATCTTGCCTATTTGGCCGACGCCATTATGCGGTGCTTCTGATCGGCGATTTACAGTTAACCACACCTTTCTAAAATCATTCGTTTACCGCGTTTTTTGGCGCTTCCCTAAGACCCTCATGGTAGCTTTCGTCACGGTCGGACGCAGGGTCCGGCTGTTCACGGTCACTGTTGGAAGTTGTTTATGCGTTTGGGGCGTCTCACATCAGTTGGTTTCATCGGATTGGCACTTACGGCAGGTGCCGCCATAGTTCCGTCTTCGGCTGAAATTCGATACGATTCCAGTGTACGCAAGGCCGCCGTTTCCCGGATGCAAGAAAAACTGGGGCCGCTGCGCGGCAGCATCAAGCCAGATGCGCCTAATGTGCGGCTGACCAAACAAATGATTGATCTGCTGTCCCCCATCCGGGCTAAGGATGGCGTGGTGGAAGCCCTTCCCGCACGGCCGGTTGAGCAGCCCCTTGGTCAATCGGTTTCGCGGTCTGCCCCACCACCGGCACAACCTGTAGACCGAACCTACGCAGCCTCCACCGCCAAAGACATTGCGAACTCTGCCCAAGCCGGTTCCAGCGATGCCCGCAGCATTTTGGCCGCCGTTGAAGAGATGATGCGCAACGACCCGTAACACGGTCGCCCCTCCGCAGACCCGCAAAGCCGCCCAATCGCGGATATGGCGCTTATCCGATGGACCGGAGCGCTTGCCCTGGCTCGCGTGGGCTGTCATGGCAAGACGATGAACGCCTCGCCTCAATCATCGCATATTGTCGGCCCTGAACGACTGCGTTTGGACCTCGCCCTTGTGGAGCGCGGCTTGGCGCAAAGCCGATCCCGCGCACGGGACATGCTGACGCGTGGTTGCGTAACAGTGGACGGAACTGTGATCTCAAAAGCCGGTGCGTTGGTCTCTGCAGACGTTGCCATCACGGTGGATGACCCGGCTTCCAACTACGTATCCCGCGCCGCTCTCAAACTGCTAGCCGGGCTTGCTGAGTCCGGTTTCGATCCCAATGGTCGCCTTTGCGTCGACCTTGGTGCGTCCACCGGCGGGTTCACACAGGTCTTGTTGGAGCGTGGTGCCCATGAGGTCATTGCCGTCGATGTCGGCCACGGACAACTGCATCCTTCATTGGCAAACGATGCCCGCATCGCTCTCCACGAAGGGCAAAACGCCCGTTCAATCACGCCGGACTTCTTTCTCACCACTCCGCAAGCTGTCGTGAGCGATATGAGCTTCATCTCCTTGCGGCTGGCAGCGGAACCGACGCTGCGTCTGGCCGCTATGGGGGCTTGGGCTATTTTATTGGTGAAACCTCAGTTCGAGTTGGATCCCAAGGCCATTGGCAAAGGCGGCTTGGTAAGCGACCCCGCGCAAGCGGATGCAGTGGCGGAAGATCTCAGACTTTGGCTCGACGCATTGCCCGGATGGCGCGCAACGGGCCTTTTGCCTTCACCAGTCCTTGGCGGTGACGGAAACCGGGAATTTCTCTTGTATGGAGAGCGGGATGTCTGAGGATCAAAACGCAATCACGGTGGAAATTCTGGGCCATTTGGGCGACGGCATGGCACGGCGCGACGGCAAGCCGGTTATCATACCCCAAGGTCTGCCGGGAGAACGCTACAGCCAGACCGAAGAGGATTTTACCCGTCTCAGCGTCAGCGACGCGCGCGTGGAGGCGGTGTGCTCGCATTTCGGCACGTGTGGCGGTTGCGCTTTGCAACACGTTGCACTGGCCACCTATTTAGCCTTCAAGCGATCGCTGGTGGCCAGCGCCTTCAAGCGAGCAGGCATCGCCACCTCCATCATCAAGGATATCAAACCTTGCCAGCCCAGCCCTCCGGCCAGCCGCCGACGGGTGACGTTTACCGCCCGCATTGTGGATGGTGGCGCACGGTTGGGGTTCATGGGGCGCGGCACTCACGATTTCGTACCGATCAACCAATGCCCCATCGCCCATCCCATGATCGCAGGGGCGTTGGAAACACTGAACGGTTTGGCAGGCCAAGTGCTGCGCGGGTCCGGAGATCAAATCCAACTGCTTGTGACGGCCTGCGAAAACGGACTTGATCTCGCCGTAGAAGCTGAGCGGGACCCGTCCTCAGACATGTTGGCCGCGTTCGTGCGCTCGCTAGCGCGCAGTGGCATTCTGCGCGCAGCGGTGAATGGGGATGTTATTTTTGAGCGCGAAAAACCCATTGTCCGTTTTGGCGAAGCAAGTGTGACGCCACCGCCGGGTGGGTTTTTGCAGGCTGTCAGCGCGGCAGAAAACGTTATGGCTGAGCTGGTCACCGGCCATTTGGCCAAGGCTAAAACAGTCGCCGATTTGTTTTGCGGCAGCGGGGCCTTCGCCCACCGTTTGTCACGCACATCTCGGGTGGCAGGGTTTGAAACCGCGCAGGATGCGGTCACCGCTCTTTTGGCTGCTCGTGTGCCGGACGGCTCAAAACCCATCGCAGGTCATGTGCGCGATCTTTTTGAGACGCCACTAACAGCGCGGGAACTCCGCGCATTCGATGGTGTCTGCCTTGACCCACCCCGGGCAGGGGCATCTTTTCAGTGTCAGGAACTATCCCGTTCAGACGTCGCAAAAGTCGCTTACGTGTCCTGCAATCCGGCCACGCTGGCCGAGGACTTGGCAGTGCTGATCAAGGGCGGATACGCGGTGAAATCCGTGCAGCCCATCGATCAATTCTTGTTCGCGCCTCACGTCGAAACCGTTGTTCTGCTTGAGAAAGAAAACGAGAAGAAACGCAAAGCCATCTTTGGTCGGCGCGTTTAACTCGCCTTCTTGCTCATGAAGGCCATGAACGCGCTACGGGCCTCATCCGATTTCAGCGCCTCGGCGAACAGGCCGCCCTCTTCCTGCATGCGCTCCATCAAAGGAGCCGTGTTGCCGCGCAGCAGACGGCGGGCGGTCGCCAGCGCTTGCGGCGGCTTTTCACTCAACATGCGGGCGGCCGCCAACGTGCTTTGATCCACCAGTTCCGGCTCGACGATGGAATGGACAAGCCCGGCATCCTGCGCTTTTTGGGCCGAGAAGCGCTCGCCCATGGCCAGAAGCGCAAAGGCATGCTGGTAACCCATTATGCTGGGACCCAACAGGCTGGACCCGGCCTCCGGTACAAGGCCCAGATCGACAAACGGTGTCTGCAGCCACGCGCGGGGCGAGGCAAACACCATGTCGCAATGCATGAGCATGGTGCAGCCAACACCCACAGCCAAGCCATCAACACCGGCCACGAACGGCGTTTGGCATGTGATCATGGCGCGCAAAAAATCCTGAACTTCCGTACCCTGCTCACCACCCTGTGCGACGGACAAGAAATCCATCAAGTCGTTGCCCGAAGTGAACACTTCGGGTTGACCCAAAAATGCGGTAACGCGGATGGCGTCGCTTGCATCCGCATCCGTTAGCGCTTTAGCCATTTGAGCGTACATGTCGCGGGTGATGGCGTTCTTCTTGGCTGCACGGTTAAAGCGCACGATCTGCACGGTGCCGTCTACTGTGATGTCTATGTCGGCCATGTTCGGCGCTCCCGATTGTGTCTCGTGTTACTTTTTGAAGAAGGATCAGGCGGATAGGAGCATGTCGGCAGCAGCGCCAATGCTCGCTGCGCCATCTTCTATCGCGTGTTTGAGGGTGGCGGTTTCCGCACACAGATTATGCGCCATAAAACGAGTGAGATGCGCCCGCTGCGGGCGGTGAGCCTCATCGCTTTTCAACGCCGACAAGCCCAAATAAACCCCGCCGGAAGCTAAACCGAACAGCTTGAGGTACGGCGTCGCGCCACAAAGGGCCGTTTGTTTGTCCCCCGCTTCGAGGCAGGACAGCATGAATCCGGTGGCTGACTTTAGATCCTCAAGCGCCGCCTCCAACGGAGCCGCAAGGCCTGCCAGATCGTCAAGATTGGAGCGACCAATTTCAGCCACGATTTCTTCCAGCTCGCTGATATAGCCATGCACCGCATCGCCACCGGAGAGCGGCAATTTGCGCGTCACCAAATCAATCGCCTGAATGCCGTTCGTGCCCTCATAGATCGGAGCGATACGTGCGTCTCGCAGCAGTTGAGCAGCACCCGTTTCTTCAACATAACCCATGCCCCCGTGGATCTGCACACCGATATTGGCCACCTCGCAGCCGATGTCGGTAGAGAACGCTTTTGCAACGGGTGTGAGCAATGCTGCCCGGTCACTCCAATAAGTGTCCGGGCGTTCATCGTCCTGCTGTTCCGACCGGTCAATCGCGTGGGCACAATTGTAGCTGATGGCCCGTGCCGCCGCCGTCAATGCCTGCATGGTGAGCAAATTGCGCTGGACATCCGGGTGATGAACGATGGGGGCCATGCCCGCGCCGTCATAACCCGCCGCGCGACCCTGTTTGCGCTCCTGAGCGTAAGCGAGCGCCTTTTGAGTTGCTGCCTCCGCCACGGCGACCCCCTGAATGCCGACAAGAAGACGGGCATTGTTCATCATCGTGAACATGCAAGCCAAGCCTCGGTTTTCTTCGCCCACCAGCCAGCCGATAGCACCGGCCTCACCATTGGCCTGCGGATCAAAACGGCCGTCGCCGTAAATCATCGTGCATGTGGGGGAAGCGTGGATACCGAGTTTGTGCTCGACGCCGCTGCAAAACACATCATTGCGCGCGCCCGCAGACCCATCTTCGTTGACCAGAACTTTGGGAACCAGAAACAGCGAAATCCCGCGCTGACCTGCGGGTGCGTCCGGCAAACGGGCAAGCACCAGGTGCACGATGTTGTCCGTCATGTCGTGTTCGCCATAGGTGATGTAGATCTTTTGCCCAAATATCCGGTAGCGGCCATCGCCCATGGGTTCTGCGCGCGCCTTCAAACCGTTGAGATCCGAGCCGGATTGCGGTTCGGTCAGGTTCATGGTGCCGGTCCACTCGCCCGAGACCAGTTTTTCAAGATAGATCGCCTTCAGCTCGTCGCTCGCATGAGCATTGATCGCCTCCACGGCGCCGATTGTGAGCGTGGGGCCGATGCCGAAGGCGAGGGAACCGGAATTCCACATTTCAAAGGCGGCTGTGCCTAGCGCAATCGGGAGGCCCTGACCGCCATAGGCTTCGGGGCCGGTGAGCGCGTTCCAGCCGCCTTCCGCCCAAGCGCGATACAGATCGCCCCAACCTTCCGGCATCGTAACCACCGCGTCTTCCAAGGGCGTGCCGTGTTTGTCACCGGCAGATGACAGGGGCGCGATCTCCTCGGAAGCAAAACGCCCACCCTCTTCCACGATGGCGGACAAAAGGTCGGCAGACAGATCACCGGACTTTCGCGCCTCCATGGCCGAGCCGAGGCCCGTCACATAGGTGAGTGTGTGTACGATTTCCGATACCGGTGCCTTATACATGTCTGCTCCCTCGCCATGGCCGCATCTGCCTTTTGGGCAGGTATGGGCCACTCACATCCGCACGCCTGTTTTTGACGTTCACGTCAAAGATTTCAAGTGCGCATCTTGCTTTGCTCCACCAGCTGTAGTGCAAGGCAGGCATGAGCGACAGGATTGATCTTGCCACAGTAAACTTGGACGAAGGTGCGCACATCGGGGCCGGTGTAGCACAGAAGGCCGCCAAAATGTTGCGGGATGGCGGGCTTGTGGCCGTGCCCACGGAAACTGTGTACGGGCTGGCGGCAGACGCCACGCAAGCTGATGCCGTGGCGCGCATATTTGCCGCGAAAGGGCGTCCGTCGTTTAATCCGCTGATCATCCATGTAAGCGGCACCGACATGGCGCGGCGCTACGGGCGCATTAATGAAGTCGCCATGGCCTTGGCAGATGCGTTTTGGCCCGGACCTCTCACGCTTGTTGTTCCGATCTCACCTGATGCGAAATTGGCTCCCGCTGTAACCGCCGGTTTGGACACTTTGGCCATCCGCCACGCACCCGGCGCGATGGCGCAACTGGCCGGAATGATTGACGTCCCCTTGGCCGCGCCCAGCGCCAACAGTTCCGGTCGCACCAGTCCAACAGAAGCGGCCCATGTCGCTGAAGATCTGGGAGACAAAGTCGATCTCATCGTAGACGGAGGAGCCTGCACGGTGGGGCTGGAATCTACCATCGTTTGTCCCAGCGACGATGGCCTTATCAGCATATTGCGGCGCGGTGCGGTGACGGAAGACCATTTGGCACCGTTTGGAACCCTTGCCGTGAAGGACAAAGCAACCGACGAAACTGCTCCCACCAGCCCCGGGCAGATGCTCGCACACTATGCGCCGTCTGTTCCGCTCACGATGAATGTTGAACGTCCGCAGACCAACCAAGGCTGGATTGCGTTTGGACCAGACTATCCTGCGAACCTAAACGGTGATGGGGCAGCGTTTCAACTCAGCGCCACTGGCGATTTGAAAGAGGCTGGACGGCACCTTTATGGCGCTATCCTTGCGCTGGACCGAGCGGGCGTGGCATCCATAGCCGTCGCGCCAATACCCAATTCCGGAATGGGCAAAGCTATCAATGATCGGCTCAAGCGCGCGGCCGCAGGATCACAAAGCCCACACAGCACACGCAAAAGAACGGTCCAATCATGACCCAAAGCGCACGCACTTTTGCCCAGACTGGGACACCGGACGCTGATCTCATCGCCCGTTTTGCTGCCATCGTTGGCGAGAAACACGCGCTTCTTCATCACAATGACATGGCCGCCTACACCACCGACACGCGGGGGCGCTATGGCCAAAAAGCTGCGCTCGTACTGCGGCCCAAAACGGTGGAGGACGTGAGCGCCATTCTCACCTTGGCCCACGAGACCGGCACGTCTGTTATCCCCCAAGGGGGCAATACCGGTCTTGTTGGTGCGGGCCTTCCGTTAACCGGCGATCACGGCGGGCTGGGTGGTGAGGTGATCGTATCGCTTTCGCGCATGAACACAGTGCTGGACGTGGACCCGCTCAACAACTCTATGACAGTCGAGGCTGGTGTGGTCTTGCAGGCCATTCAAGAGGCCGCAGATGCGGTGGACAGGTTGTTTCCGCTGTCGCTCGGCTCACAAGGGTCTTGTCAGATCGGCGGAAACATCAGTTCCAATGCCGGTGGTACGGGCGTTATCGCCTACGGAAACACCCGCGATCTGGTTTTGGGTCTGGAGGCTGTCTTGCCCAGCGGGGAACTCTGGAACGGCCTGTCGCGGCTGCGCAAAGACAATACCGGCTACGACCTGAAGAACCTTTTCATCGGTGGCGAGGGCACACTTGGCATCGTCACCAAAGCGGTTCTGAAGCTGTTTCCCAAACCGAAAGGGAGGGAAGTCGCCTACGTGGCCGTGCGCTCTCCGCAAACCGCGTTGGACCTTCTCAACCGTGCAAAAGATACGGCAGGCCAAGGTCTCACCGCGTTTGAATTGATGGCGTCCATCGGGATGGAATTCACGCTTGCCCACGCGCAGAGCAAAATTCGTCGACCGATCGCAGAGCAACATCCATGGTACGTGCTGATCGAAATTTCGTCCGGCAGTTCTCAAGCCGCCGCACGCGCAACGCTGGAAACCATTTTGGGAGCGGCCTTTGAAGCCGGTGTAGTTGAGGATGCTACCCTGGCAGACAGTCTGGAACAGCAAACCCAGTTTTGGTCTTTGCGCGAAGAGATGTCTTGGGCGCAAAAGCCGGAAGGCGCGTCCATCAAGCACGACATTTCTGTGCCGGTGAGCGCCGTGCCGGACTTCATCGAGAAGGCGGATGCTGCCGTGTTAAAGATCGTGCCCGATGCTCGGATCGTGAATTTTGGTCATCTTGGCGACGGCAATCTGCACTACAACATTTCCCAGCCCGTAGGCTGGGAGGCGGACCTGTTTTTTGCCTTTGAAGAGGCCATCCATGACAGCGTTTACGAAATTGTCTGGTCGGTGGGTGGTTCCATGTCAGCGGAGCACGGCATTGGGCAGATGAAGCGCGAACGGTTGGCGGCGTCAAAAGACCCGGTCTCCTTGGCCATGATGCGCCGCATAAAAGACGCGCTGGACCCCAAAGGCATTATGAACCCCGGCAAAGTGATTTAGGTCACCGGCTTCACGACCTGGTAAGATTACCGAAGCCTTGATCGGTCCAAGCATTCGCTAACCCTGCGCGGAACGAAAGTTTCTTAACCTCGAATTTTAAGCCGTTTTTGCGCCGCAATTCCTACTGTGCAGGGAACGCGGGGCCACCAAACGAGCCTTGCGAAAGACAAGATACGGCGAAGCAGACGACACGATCTGCGCCCGGCTCTTGAGGTTTTCAGGAAGGCCAAATCATGTCCGCACTTGCTGTAGAGCGTACACATCCCGAACCGGTATTGCCGGTTTCCGATCCCGTCCCCGCTTCCACCCGCCCGCATTGGGCGCGCGAAGAATTGCGTATCGACCCCTATGCGTTGCCGCAAACTGTCCAGATGACTGATCAAGAAAACTCGGTGGAATATACCGTTGCTCGCGCTGGCACGGTGATGAAACGGACGCTCACATGCGGTCTGCCACTGTCCATGAGTGTGCCGAGCGATTGCTTTGACGGCGTTGCTGCCCGAACGTTTGAAGCGGAAGACGGTTCGACCACGGTAACACTGGAACTGTTGCACCGGGATCCGGCGCTCAGCGTACCCTTGCGTGCATCCGCGTCTTTGGAAGACGTGGCAGCCGATTGGCACTCTTGGGCGCAGCGTATGGGGTTGCCCATGTTGCTGGTGGACGAGCGCGGCGAACTGATCGCGATCAAGGGAAAGCCCGGCCTCACAAGCCGTAGCGTCAAGCCCCGTCGCCGCCGGATTGCCGGACCGAGACACCGCCCGAACTTTCTGCGCCGCCGCCGCACGGGACTGATCGGCCCGGTGGAAGTGCTCCGCGCGGAAGAGATTATCGCACGGAATTAGACGTGTTGGCTGATACCCGCCAGCAAGGCTGAACCGGCAAAGCCAGCAAAAACAATCCAACCAAATTGCGTGTTGGACTGAAACAGCGCCAAACAACCATCCGCGTCGTCAATGTCCAACCGGTGCAACTGCCACGCCATATGCGCAGCGCCTGCGGCAAGACCTGCATAGGCCGGCCACAAGGCGGCGGCTTCCCAACAGGCCATGGCAAAAGACCCGAGCGCAAAACCGTAAAGCAGGATCAAAGCGGGTCGCGTGCGTTTGCCGAACAAACGGGCCGTAGAGCGCACACCCACCAGCGCATCATCTTCGCGGTCCTGGTGGGCGTAGATCGTGTCATAGCCGATCACCCAGGCAATGGACCCCACATAAAGCCAATATGCGGGAGCGGCGAGCGCGCCGAACAGCACGGCCCATCCCATCAAGGCACCCCATGAGAAGGCAAGGCCGAGAACAAATTGCGGCCAGTCCGTCAAACGTTTGGCAAATGGATAGAAGAAAACAACAGTCAGTGACGCAAGCGCGAGGCTGAACGCGTAAACATTAAAGCCTGCAACCACCGGCAATAGGCACAACACCAAAAGGCACACAAAGCCAGCAGCCGCTTGGAGTGTAAGAAAAATAACCGCCGCCTGATTTGACACCCTTCCGGACGGTATCGGGCGGGACGCAGTGCGCTGCACTTTTGCGTCGATGCCTTTGTCCACGATATCGTTGTAAGTGCAGCCAGCACCCCGCATGAAGACTGCGCCGAGCAAAAACGCGATGAGCGCCAACACAATCGTAAGGCTCCATTGGGCCGCGTCTGCATCGGCATGGATGGTACCGGTCCAAGAAAAGCCCAGTGCCAGAGCAAGACTCCACCAGCATGGCCACATTAGCAGCCACCAGCCGATGGGCCGTTCCCACCGGGCCAGCTGCGCGTAGGGCCATAGATGCCGAGGCAACAACCGGTATACCCAAGACCGGGAAAGGGCATCCGCCACCACATCGTTAGCGGAGGGCGGGGCTTGTTGCGGCGTTGGAGACTGGCTTACAGACATTGTGCCCTATCTGGCGCTTGAAAGGCACGCACCACAAGTGGAAAACCTGCGACATGACCACCAGTCGCAACAACAACGTGCTAAAGCGCAGCGCAAGGCCGCGCAAGGTGCGGACACCAAGACGAGTGCGGCTGAGAAGGGCCCTGACATGAATATCCTTTTGATCGGTTCCGGCGGACGCGAGCACGCGCTGGCGTGGAAACTCACCCAGTCCCCACGGTGCAGCCATCTCTTCATCGCCCCGGGCAATGCGGGCACGGACCCTCTGGGCACCAATGTGATAATCAATGTGCAAGACCATGCTGGCGTGGTCTCGTTCTGCAAGCTGCAAAGTGTGGGCCTTGTGGTCATAGGCCCGGAAGCGCCTCTGGTGGATGGCCTGGCTGACAGTTTGCGCGCGGCGGGAATCGATACGTTCGGTCCCAGCCAAGCAGCGGCGCAGCTGGAGGGATCCAAGGCCTTCACAAAATCAATCTGCGATGCGCAATCCATTCCCACCGCCGCCTATGCGCACTTTACCAAACTTGATGTGGCCAAAGCCTATGTCGAAGAGCAGGGTGCGCCGATTGTGATCAAAGCCGATGGGCTTGCCGCCGGAAAAGGCGTGACGGTGGCGGAGACGGTGGACCAGGCTTTGAGCGCCTTGGATGACTGTTTTTCCGGCAACTTTGGTGCGGCCGGCGCCGAAGTCGTGATTGAAGAGTGTCTGACAGGCGAAGAGGTCTCGATGTTTTTCCTCTGCGACGGATCAACCGCCCTGCCCTTTGGCACCGCACAGGATCACAAGCGCGTGGGAGACGGGGACACCGGGCCTAATACCGGCGGCATGGGTGCCTATTCCCCCGCCCCCATCGTTACGGACGCTTTGGCCGAGGAAGTGATGAACACAATCGTCAATCCCACGCTGGCTGGACTGGCCGATTTGGGCACGCCCTTTATCGGCGTGCTCTATGCGGGACTTATGCTGACCGACGATGGGCCGAAACTGATAGAATACAATGTGCGGTTCGGCGATCCCGAGTGCCAAGTGCTGATGATGCGGCTGAAGAGCGATCTCGTGTCGCTGTTGCTCGCTTGTGCGGAGGGCGATCTCGCTTCGCAGACAGCGGACTGGTCAGACGAATTTGCCCTCACCGTCGTGATGGCCACGAAAGGATACCCGGGGGCCTATGAAAAAGGCAGTCGGATTACGGCGCTCGATGCACTCTACGATGAACAAATCGAGGTCTTTCACGCCGGGACGGAACTACGTGGACCGCATGTTCACGCCTCGGGAGGCCGTGTTCTGTGCATCACCGCCATCGGCGACAGCGCGACGGAAGCGCAAAGCTTGGCCTACGACGCGATCGACGAGGTGAACTGGCCCGAAGGTTTTAACCGCACCGATATCGGTTGGCGCGCCGTGGCGCGTGAGCGGGGTGAAGGCTGAGGCAGTTCACGACCCCGGCTTTACTATTCTGCCGCTTGCGCCTGATCTGTATAACCCGTCAGATCGCCGTTGATGACGTACTTGAGAATCTCGACGACCTGCGCCGAGGTTTTGGTTACGGCGAGAGCGGCGGCGTCCACCTCTTTGAGGGCGTGGGCATGCTCGTCTTGGTGCATGATGATGGTGGGTTTGCCTAAAGCTGATGCGTAACCCGCATCGAAGGCCGCGTTCCATTGTTTGTACTTTTCGCCAAAACGCACCACCACCACGTCCGCATCGGCAATCAATGTGCGTGTGCGAATGGCGTTCACCTGCGCACCCTTGTGATCGTGCCAAAACTTGTTGGGTTCACCGCCCAAAATCGCCACGCCGCAATCGTCTGACGCTTCATGGTGAGTGATAGGCGCTGCAAACCGCACTGGCAGGTCAGCGGCTTTTGCGCCCTCGGCAATCTCCTCACGCCAGTTGGTGTGAATTTCGCCGGACAGATAGATGTTCCAGGTTTTCATAGCGATCTCCTCCGCGTGGCGACTGGCTGCGTTTGGTGTCTTTGGTTTGATTTTCGATCTTATGGTCTGCTGCCGATGCATTGCCAAGTCCGGTTTTACGGACCCTTAAGGATGACGTTTGCTTATGCAGATGTTGCATGGCTTCCGTGTTCGCAAGCCTCTTTCAATTGGGTCAGTATTCCTTACTCTTTTTCCGATGAAACATCTATCATTTGGCCATTGGAACAGCGAAGCCAACCAGCATGCCCCTTGGGAAGACTTGCTGGGCATCATGATCGGCACGATTTTGGTGGCGCTATCCCTGTCGATCTACGCGCATCTGGGCATGGTGACGGGGGGCGTTGCCGGGCTGGCCCTCATCGGCCACTATTGGAGTGGTCTGCCCATCGGCACACTGTTTTTTGTACTCAACCTGCCGTTTTACATTTTGGCGATGATGCGGATGGGGTGGCCATTTACCCTAAAGACCTTCTTCGCCGTTGGTCTTTTGTCCTTGATCATGAACTTCCAAGACCGGCTCATCAGCTTTGCTTCGCTCGACGTTTTGACCGGCAGTGTGCTCGCGGGTGTTTTGCTGGGCATGGGGCTGCTTGCGATGTTTCGCCACCGGACCAGTCTGGGTGGCGTAGGCATTCTGGCGCTCTACTTACAAGACAGATTCAAACTCAAAGCCGGTCTGGTGCAAATGGCCATCGATCTTGCGATCCTCGCCGTCAGCTTTGCGGTTGCGCCACCTTTGATCATCGCGTTTTCAGTCCTAAGCGCCGTGATCCTCAATCTCATTATCACGATCAATCACAGGCAAGACCGCTATATCGCTCGGTGAACTAGCCAGCGATCTTAGAGAAATCGGCTACCGTACCAGTTGCATCGCGTATGCGCCGCATCAGTGCCAGGCGGTTTGCCCGCACAGCCACATCATCCACGTTGACCAAAACGTCTTCGAAAAACGCGTCCACCGGCGCGCGCAGCTGAGAGAGCAATTCCATGGCCTTGGCATAATCGCCCGCGGCGATGGCCTGTCCAGCGAAGGTCTCGGCCTCTTCCAGAGAATCGAAAAGCGCGCGCTCCACGTCGGTCTCAAACAGATCAACGCTCACGGTTTCGGCAACCTCCGTGCCCTTCTTCTCTTCCGCAGCCAAAATATTGGCGGCCCGTTTGGTGCCCGCGAGCAGGTTTTTCCCGTCATCAGTTTCCAAGAAATTGCCCAATGCGGTCACACGTTGCGTGATCGACAAAAGATCATTTTTCTCACCCGCAATCACAGCGTCGATGAGATCGTGGCGCGCACCTTGATCGCGCAGATAGACTTTTAGCCGATCGTGGAAAAACGCGAGAAGATCATCAAGCTTGGGTTTCCAGCTTTCAAACAGTGGCTTCAAGAACGCTTCCCGGTCCGCATAGGTGGACGGTCCAGCGCCTACACCCAAACGGGCACTTTCGTTTTTTTGCAGAAACAGGTTGCCCCAAGCGGTGGTCAATGCCAGCGACAGGTTCATTTTCAATTCGTTTTCCAGCACCAACCGGATCACGCCCAGGGCCGCACGGCGCAGCGCGTAGGGGTCTTTCGATCCAGTGGGCTTCTCGTTGATAACCCAGAACGTGGCCAGCAGATCGATTTTATCTGCCAGCGCAACGGCCACTGTCACCGGCTCGTTCGGCACGGTGTCGGACGGGCCTTGCGGCTTGTAGTGGTCTTCACAGGCGGCTGCCACGGCGGGATCCTCTCCGGACCTCTGCGCGTATTGACGCCCCATGAAGCCCTGCAATTCGGCAAATTCGTAGACCATGGCAGAGTTCAAATCGCTCTTGGACAATTCCGCAGCCCGCGCCACCAGTTGAGGATCAGCACCGGTGTTCTCCGCCATATCGCGGCCCAGCGTGATCAATCGTTGAACACGCTCTCCCAGCGATCCCAATTCAGCATGAAATGTGACGCTGTCCAGTTTTTCAAACCAAGGTTTGAAACCTTGGGTTTTCAGCTGCTGCAAGTCACCTTCCCAGAAAAACTTCGCGTCCGACAGGCGAGCATTCACCACTTTGGCGTTGCCACGCACGATCTCTGCACCACTGTCGGCAGCGTCCACATTGGCCACCAGCAGGAACCGGTTCGAAAGGTTTCCGTCCACCTTTCTCAGCACAAAGCACTTTTGATTCTCTTTGATGGTCAGGCGGATCACTTCGTCCGGAATGTCCAAAAACGCTTCATCAAAGGTGCCCATGAGCGCAACCGGCCATTCGATCAGGCCGGAAACCTCTTCGACCAGTGCGGGATCGTCCACCAGTTCCAAACCTTGGGCGAAGGCCAAATTGCGCGCATCAGCCGTGATGATGTCGGCACGGCGGGCCGGATCGACGACGACCTTCGCCTTTTCAAGCGCCGCCACGTAATCATCAAAGCGGCGCACTTGGATCGCGTGGGGCGCGTGGAAACGGTGGCCGTACGTGATGTTGCCGGAGCGCATGCCCGCGATTTCAAAGTCGACAACCACGGGCTCTTCTGTCTCCGGCCCAAAGGTGCACAGGATGGAGCGCAGCGGGCGCACCCATTTCAAGCTACCAGTTTCGGCGGAAGCGGCACCCCATCGCATGCTCTTTGGCCAGGGAAAATCGCCGATGATAACGGGCACCGCTTCAGCAATAATGTCTTCCGCATCGCGACCAAGCTTTTCGATCACCGCGACATAAAACGCGCCCTTTTTCGGGTCTGTGCGCGTCTCAGCCTGGTCGACGCTGTCGAGGCCTGCACCGCGCAAAAAACCTGCAATCGCTTTTTCGGGCGCGTCGGTGCGCGGGCCTTTGCGTTCCTCCCTTTGGTCGGCAGACCGCGCTGTCAGTCCGCGGACATCCAAGACAAGCCGGCGCGGCGTCCAGTATTCCTTAGCACCTTCATAGGTCAGACCGGCGTCCACCAACGCATCCGTCACGCGCTTGCGCAAATCTCCAGCAGCCTTGCGCTGCATGCGGGCGGGGATCTCCTCGGAAAACAATTCGAGCAATAGATCAGGCATCTAACAACAACCCCGCGCATGCTGGGTCTTCGTTTGCACGTCCTCGCTGCGCTGCGGGCGACGCGGGCTGAGCCGGGATTTCCTCGTAAAACAGTTCAAGCAGAGGATCAGGCATCTAACAATAACCCCGCGCATGCTGGGTCTTCGTTTGCACGTCCTCGCTGCGCTGCGGGCGACGCGGGCCGAGTCGGGATTTCCTCGGAAAACAGTTCAAGTAGAAGATCAGGCATAAGGGATTGTTCAGAAAACGGGTGCGGTTGCCCGCGTGTTACCAAGGGCGCGCCGCGCTGTCATCCAAACACATAAAAAAACGCCTGATCCTCTTACGAGAACCAGGCGTTGAACGAAACGTTCAAGGCAGCAGATTAGCTGGACGGCAGCAAAACGCGGTTCACGACGTGGATGATGCCGTTGGAAGCCTTGATATCAGCCGTAATCACACGGGCGCGGTCCACGCGGACTTTGCCAAAGCGCTTGCGTACGGTGACCGTTGTATCACCACCACTCTTGAGGGTTTTGACGTTGGTGCGTTTACGGGGCACGTCTTTGGCCAACACACGACCGGGAATGACATGATACTTCAAGATCGCTGCAAGCTTGTGGCGGTTTTTCGGCTTCAACAGGTCTGCGACCGTGCCCTTAGGCAGGCGGGCAAAGGCTGCATCCGTCGGTGCAAACACGGTGATGCCGTGGGTGTGGCCCAACGTGCCCGCAAGACCAGCGGCTTTTGCGGCTGCCAAAAGGGTGTTGAACTTACCGGTGGATGCGGCTGTCTGCACGATGTTGGCCGCAGAGGCCGTGGACAGTGTGGCCAAGCTCATAGCGAGCGCGGCTGCAAGTGTGGTGATACGCATTGGGTCTCTCCCGATTGGAAACAAAGGATTTGGTATCGGCCGATGTTACAACAACGGCCCCCTTTCCAATCGGGATTGAAGCTGGACGTTCACGAAAACGTGGGGCCAAAATTTGGACGGTTGTTGGTGTCCAAATCAGGCGGCAGTAGAAGGAAAAGCTATGTCAGCCTCGCGTGTGATCCGTCGCAGAACGGCTGATTTCCGCTGGCCTTACAGGCGCAGAAAAACTTTTTGCCGTCCTCTTCTGCGGTCCATTTCATGGGGGCGAACTCGGAGCCCTGATGGCTGCCATCGCAAAATGGTTGTTTGGAAGATTCCCCGCATGTGCACCAAAAATAGGATTTCCCCGCTTCGACTTCGACGGGAATAGATGCGGTTCCGGCAACTTTGGGTGTGGGCATAACAGTGTTCCAGTGCGTTGGTGATAACCCAACCCTAAACTGACCGTCAAAACCGTAAAGGCGTCAAAACTGCATTTTTCGACAGCGTTTTCGCAAAGCGGAGCTCGACAGAACAGCAGCAACGCACGCATGTGGTTGCGCGACGGGTTACCAACCGCCGCCGCCACCGCCACCGCCGCCACCGCCCGAAAAGCCGCCACCGCCTGAGAAGCCCGATGAATTGCTCTTAGGCACGGGCATCGCAGCCGTCATCGAACTGGCAATATCGCCGCCAATGGAACCCATCCGCTCCCCAATGTCATCGGCACGAAACCGTCCACTGCCATTGTACCACGACGGACCATAATACCCCGCTGCCGCAGCAGCACCGGCGGCCACGGCTGCGGCAAGCCATGTCTGGAAAGACCGTGACCACTGTTTTTCCACGCCCAGCGCCACGGCATAGGGCAACAGTGTCTCAAAGTGCTGGGGCGACATTTCCGGGGCGCCCTGCATGTTCATGCGATCTTCTTCGGCCACGGAGAGATAACGCTTAAGGCCTGCAATCTCCTGGTTGCGCTGCTGACCCAATGGGGTTGGAGCGCCCATGAGAAAATAAAACAGCACATTCACAATCACCAGTGTGATGAAACCCGCCACGAGAAGCAGCGGTATGGACGTCTCAAACAGGCCTTGCAGCGCCGATGCGCCCACCCCGAACACGATCACACTGATAATGGTTGAGACGAACACAGCAGCGATTTTCCCGCCCAGACCACCGGATTGCCAATCGCGCACGGCGTTGAGCAAGAAAGAAGCGCCAAACACGACGATGAAGACAATGGGAAACATGAAACCCGCCACCTCTTCCACACGACCGCTCATCAACACCGCCGCGATCAGACATATGATCGACAGGATGATGCCCGGGATGATCCAGCCGATATTCGCCTTGTAGAATACCGAGCGGTGCTCCTTATCCATCGCTTTGGAAAAACGTGTCGACAGGGACTTTACCTTGGTGCCATTGGCTTTGGTTATGTTGAGCTTGCCACCGTTGCCGATCACTTTGTTCATCAGTACACGCTCACCCGTCGGCAGCCCTTTGGGCATGGTCTTGGTCTTGGTCATGAAAGTGACCGAGTCGCCGATATCCTTGAGTTCCATATGGCCTTTGACTGCCAAGCTGAGCGCTGCGGCGGAAATCGCAGCGAAGCCTTTGCCCGAGATGCCTTTATTGTCGATATAATTCACGAGCCCGGGAGAGACGTCTTGCGGCATATCCCAACGGGGAACCACAACGTCCTTGGGCGGGTCACGCCCCACCCGCCGCCAAGCGAAGAGATAGTACAAGAACGCCAGGGCAGCGCCGCCAAATGTGATCACTTCGCCCGCAAAATCTTGCAAGAACCAGCGCGTCTCGTCGGCAGCGCTTGGAGCGTCTACAAATTGCGGATCAAAAGACACCACCACAGACAAACCTTCGCGCACGCCGAGCGGTCTGGACGTTACGACCTCGACCACGCGGCCCTGTGCCAAGCGCGATGCGCTGGCGTCTTGCGCCTTGGAACCAAAACGCCCTGTGAAATATGTTATGTCTTTGGCGTTAGCCCCTTCCGGCAGCTGGATGGTGGCTGTCGCCTTTTGAATTGGGAATTCCCAAAAATTTCCTGTTGCGTTCCAAAACACTTCGACGTGGTTTTCAAACCGCCGCAACTGCCGGTCCGTCCGGTAGGTGATTTCGTAGGTGTATTCCCCGGCCGTCAGGAAAACATCGCTTTGGCCGAGGTAAATGCGCAGCGCCCTTGATGACCATTCGATCCGGCTGCTTTCCGGCTGCCCATCGCGTTTGGTGGACAGAAGTTTGAAACCAACCTTGCGTTCCCGTCCGTCCGCGCCCTCAAACCGCAGAGGGAAATCGCGGTAGATGCCGCGCCTGATCTTGCGGCCTTCGGCCCGCACACGGATGGTCTCTTTGACGACAAAAGATCCGTCCTTCTGGACATTCACGCGGCTGTCAAAACTCAAAATGCGCTCTTGTGCCTGCGCCGTCCCAAACAGCGAAGCGGACAGCAGGACAAGCGCGATGAGAGTGCGAATGCGGGCGAAGACGATGCGCATTGGAGCGACCTCCTCTTGATACGGCTTGTGGCGTATCAGTTCTGGAAAGATACCTGAGGGGTCTGGCGATCCAAGGGATTGTCCAGCTCGAAATAGTTGGCTTTCTGAAATCCAAAGTTCCCGGCCACTAAGTTGGATGGGAAGCTCTCCACCTTGACGTTTAGCTCGCGCGCGGACCCATTGTAATAGCGGCGGGACATCTGAATTTCGCCCTCAACAGTCTCCAACGACCGCTGGAGTTCCAGAAAGTTCTCGTTGGCCTTGAGGTCGGGATAGGCTTCGGCCAGCGCAAACAATTTGCCCAACGCCTGGCTCAACAGCCCCTCGGCAGCGGCCCGACCTTCCACATCACCGGCGGGCACGGCTTGGGCGCGGGAGCGCATTTCTATAACTTCAGTGAGCGTGTCTTTTTCGTGGCTGGCGAAACCTTTCACAGTCTCCACCAAATTGGGGATCAAGTCAGCACGGCGTTTCAATTGCACATCGATGCCGGACCAAGCCTCTTCCACCATCTGGCGCGCTTTAACGAGGCCGTTGTAAATCGCGATCACGTAGAACGCGAGAGCAGCGATAATGGCTAAAATAACAAGGGCGGTGGTGGACATGGGGCGGGTCCTGTCAAACGGGTTGAGCTGAATCGAATGCTGCAAAACTACCGACAAGGCCGTTCCAAGTCACGTGCGCTTGATCACAGGTCTGAAAGCTCTCGAAAAAGTCCCAAGCCTTTACGCAGCCACCGCTCCACCGGCCTCAGTCTGCAGGAACGCTTCGCCACACGCTTTGGACAGGGTGCGGACGCGCAGAATGTAGCTTTGGCGCTCTGTCACCGAGATTACGCCGCGAGCGTCCAGCAGATTGAAAACATGGCTCGCCTTGATGCACTGATCGTAGGCCGGATAGGCCATGATAATGGCTTGATCTCTTTTGGGGTCCAGGGGTTCGGCTTCCAATATCCGGCGGCACTCAGCTTCTGCATCCTCAAAATGGCGCAACAAAGTGGGCGTGTCGGCAACATCGAAATTCCAGCGGGAATATTCACGTTCGGTTTGCTGGAACACGTCGCCGTAGGAAACACGGTCGTTTTCACCACCGTTGAAATTCAAATCGTAAACGTTGTCGACGTTTTGGACATACATCGCCAACCGTTCGAGACCGTAGGTCAACTCACCCGATACGGGAGAGCATTCCTGACCGCACACCTGCTGAAAATAGGTGAACTGCGACACTTCCATGCCATCGCACCACACTTCCCAGCCCAGACCCCAAGCGCCCAGCGTGGGGCTTTCCCAATCGTCTTCCACAAAACGGATATCATGCAACAGCGGATCGATGCCGATGGCAGCGAGCGAACCGAGATAGAGCTCCTGCAGGTCTGGTGGCGAAGGCTTCAACAGCACCTGGTACTGGTAATAGTGCTGCAACCGCATCGGGTTTTCGCCGTAGCGTCCGTCTGTTGGGCGGCGGGACGGCTGTACATACGCTGCTTTCCAAGGCTTGGGGCCAAGCGCGCGCAGGGTCGTGGCCGGGTGGAACGTACCCGCCCCAACTTCCATGTCGTATGGCTGCAAAATCACGCATCCGTGGCGCGCCCAATAGTCGTGCAGGGTTAAGATCAACCCCTGAAAGGATCGAGTTGGGTCATTGCGATTGATCTCATCTTGAGACGCTTGGGACATGATATTGAACCTGAAGCCGAACCGTGATGGGGCTGCGCTGACAGGCCCCTAGCTGTTCGCGCGGTGTCGCATGGGGGCGGATTGTGATCAAGAGCGGGCTTCCCATGGGACGAATGGTGACCTTGACTGACCTGCGTGGTGGGCTACCCCAGTCGCAGCTTCACCAGTTCAAAAGACCGGCCGATCCCACACGCAATGACCAGACCCAAGATCGTACTCTTGCTCGGCAGCGCTCCTGACGCTGTGAACTGTATTGGTTGGGACAAGTCGCCGTTTGACGCCATCGTAACGATCAACAATGCATGGCGGATCCGCAAGGATTGGGATTATGTCGTTTTCCCCGATGATTTTGCCAAAGATCGCCGCCCGCAGACTTTTGATGTCGGTCAAGCGATAGTTGAGGCGGATGCCTTTGTGCCTGCCAACAACGCCTATGGCGGTATAGTCTATGCGGGGGCAACCATGGCGTTCACGGCAGCTTATTGGGCGCTCCACGCATTGCAGCCCACGGTGTTGGCTTTTTTGGGCTGCGACATGGTGTATCCGGCGAAAGGCAAAGCAGAGGCGTCGCATTTTTACGGCACTGGAACACCCGATCCTTTGCGCGATGATATCACGCTGCGCAGTCTACCGGCCAAATCTGCGCGGCTCATGCTGCACGCGGCGCGGCAAGGCTGCGCCTGTGTCCGCCTCTCCAACGGCACGAGCCAATTGGTGTTTCCAAGCTCAACCAGAAGGGACTTGGCGCACGTGCAGGGTATGGGACCGCAAGCAGGCGGTGCGAAGTTTGACGCCGCAACTGCACTGGAAACCGGACTTGGGTATTTCGTTCCGTCCGGGCAGTATTGGCGAGAGGCCGCCGCATTTTCGTCTGCAGAGATAGACGCGGTGGATCGTGCCTGGTTGCGGGCAGCCGGTTTAGAAACCGACGCACCGCAAGAACAGTTGGAGCCTGCAGGCTAGAGCCGATCATCGCTTCTTTGAAGCACTGATCGCCTCTAGCTTGTTGTTTTAACGCAGTGTCTTTCACTCAAACGATTCCGTTTGAGCGGAAACGGATCAAAGACGCGCCTTGAAAAGCGCGTCTCTTAACTCTCGTCATTGGCTGGGAGCGCAGGGCTAGTTTTTGCGCAAATACTGGGTCGGCATCCACCCCACGAACCCGGCATAGTCCACCCGCAACCAAGTCTCACCATTGGCCCGGCGACGTTGCCCGTTGAAATATACACTTTGCCCACGTGGAACGGTGGTGATCCGGTTAGACGAGCGGTTTGTACGTGCGCGCAGACTGGCCCAATTGTTCACATTCACAATCTGATAACTGCCCACCGGGAAAGCGATGGTTGGATTGCCACCACCTCCGCCACCGCCACCGCCACGGCCAAGGAAACGCCGTGGCATCCAGCCCCGCTGGCCGTTGAAAGACACGCTAAGCCAATTGTAACCGCCGGACCTAGTTTGACTGCCCGTGGTGATCACCGTGCTACCGCGCGGCACCCGCGATAGGCGCGCAGACTGCGTGGTTGGAGCGCGCCGTAAGCTGGCAAAACTGTTCACATTAGTGACGAAATACGTCACGCCGTTCGCCGCATTGGTGATCGGAGCTGAACCGCCACCACCGCCTGTGTTGCCACCGCCCGAGCGGCGCAAGTAGCGACGTGGCATCCAGCCGCGCTGGCCGTTGAACGACACGCTCAACCAAGTGAAGTTGCCAATAACGGACTGCTGACCGGTTGTGATAACCGTAGCTCCGCGCGGCACCTGTGCCAAACGTCTGGACTGGGTGGAACGACGGGTGCGCAGGCTGGCAAAGTTGTTCACATTGGTCACGCGATACGCAACACCGCTGGCCGTGTTGACGATCGGGGCGTTTACCCCACCGCCGCCGCCGCCCCCGGAGGCACGGCGAATGTCTCGCTGATCGACCCAGCCAACGCTGCCGCGAAACCGGACTTGAATGTAGTCGCCGGTGGCACTGCGCGTAAACGCGCTGACGGCACGCATAACGGCACCGCTTGGGATGGTGCGTATCTGTGGGAAACCGCTGTCTTGCGCATACGGCCACAAGGGCGTTGAGCGGGTTGCCCTCCATGAGGTGCCAATGGCGGCTTGGCTGTCGACCGCAAATCCGTGAAAGACAAGCTGCTGGGCAGAGGCTGCGTGTAGACTTCCAAAGGTCGTTAAAAGTGCGACCAGCAGTGGGGCGCAAAACTGCTTAATCATGGTCTAATCCTCATCCATCACAGGGATATCGTTTTGATATGACGGCGAGTAACACATCGCATCGACTTAAACAGTGCAAAATCGCTCACTGCGGATTGATCGTGTTTAGTCGTCCTTCGGCCGATAGACGCCCGTATCGGGGTCCTGTTCCAATTCTGTGATTGCAGACCACTCCCGGTTTTCCCGCTGCTGCTCGTCCTCTAGCCGCTGCATGTGACCGCGTAGTGAGGAGTAGGCGTAGACGGCAACGGCACCGATGCCGGCAACTGCCAAGAGCTGAATCATGCTGCGCCTTTCCGTTTGTAGACCCGTAATAAATGCGCCTGCGTTTTCAGCGCTTTTACAGCCCGAGGCGGGCCCATAGTGCTTTTTCTTCCAGTGTTGCGAAGGCAGTTTCAGTCGCGGCCACAGCCGCCCGCCCCACACAATCACCCTGCAAAGCAAATGCGCCAGCATCAAGCCCAAAGGCCGACCTGCGGCCAAAAAGGCCTTGGCGCTTTTCGATGAGGCGCAGTTTTGTGTCTTTGCCGTATTTGGCTTTCAGCGTCCCGCGCAGATCGCCGATGGCGTCGACAAGACCCAGATCCTTTCCGCGGCCACCGGTCCAGAACAGTCCGGTGAACATGTCTTCATCATCCACCAACCGGTCGCCCCGGCTTTCCTTCACCAAATCGATGAACACTTTATGGATTTCCAGCTGAAGGTCTTTGAGACGCGCGATGTCGGTTTCTTTTTCCGGCAGGAACGGATCAAGGACGCTCTTGTTTTGGCCAGCCGTGTAGACCCTGCGGGTAACACCAACTTTCTCGATAGCCTCCACGAACCCGAAACTGGAGGACACCACGCCAATGGACCCGACAATGCTGGAGGGGTCTACTGTTATGTCATCGCCGGCACAGGCGATCATGTACCCGCCGGATGCCGCCGCATCTTCCACAAACACGTGGACTTTCTTTTCGTGCTCCGTCGCGAGGTCCCGTATGCGCTGGTAAATCAGGCGCGACTGCACGGGCGAGCCACCGGGCGAATTGACCACGATGGCCACAGCAGGCGCGCCCTTCATTGTGAAGGCTTTTTCCAGAAGCCCGGCACAATTGGCCAGATTGAGCGCAGGTCGCAGGGCGGAACCGCCCGCCATGATGGCCCCTGACAGACGGACCACGGGGATAGTCTTGTGGGTTTTGCGAAAACGGGCGGGAAGAAATTTTGCGATCGGGTTTTTCACTCAGGGACAGCCATTGCGTTTTATCGGATGCAACGCACATGAGGCTTTCGCCGCCGCATTTCAACCGAGTGAGGGCCCGGGCTCAGTGCCAAAGCGCTATGCCGCAGCGACCGCGCAAGACTTCCTCAATCATCGGCGTGAACGAGCCGTCCTCCTTGTGCAGTGTCACCGGCGGCAAGAGCGTGACAGGCGCTTTACCGCCTCGCGTTGCACCGACCAAGATGCGGGCGGCGTCCTGCCCGGCACGGGGGTAGAGCGGCAAGATGCGAAGGGAACCGAAACGGTTCTCCAAAGCCTTCAACAGCATCAGAAGCGAGTTCGGGCGCACGATCACGGATAGACGACCGCCGGGTTTCAGGATCCCGCAGGCGGTTTTGAACCACGCCTCAAACAAGTCAGGGTCTGCGTGGTGGGCTTGGGCCTTTCGTGGGACGTCCGACCTTTGATGTGTTGCGTCGTTGTAGGGGGGGTTGGTGATGACATGGTCAAATGCATTGTCGACCAATTGCGCCGCCTGTCTGGCAGCGCCAGAAAGTTTGATATCAGCTTCCAGCACTTTCGCGCGACCCGCGAGTGCTTCATTCATCTCAAGGTTCAGGTCCAAGCTCAGACTTTCGCGCAGCAGATCGACCATGAGGGGATCGTTTTCAACCAGATGCGCCGTACTAGCCCGCGTTCGCTGAAGCACGGCGAGACCGGCAACGCCCGCCCCTGCTCCCAAATCGCACAGCGCCCCGTCAAAGGATGCCAGCACGGTGCCAGCCAGCAGAACTGCATCAAGACCGGAACGATGGGCGCCTTTGGCCGGCTGATAGACGGCAAACTGATTGTCAAGAAAACCGTCCAGCGTCACATCTGCGGGCGTATCAGGGCTCGATACGGATGCACTCGCCGCTTCGGGTTTGTCCACGATCAACGGTCCATTTCGCGCACCAGTTTGTCGGGCAGTTCATAACCCAAACCGGCATCTTCCATGAGTTTACGCGCCCGCATCAACTCGTCACCGTCCACCATCACGCGGCGCGGCATAATGCCAATGGAGCCTTCCAACACGCTCATGTTGGTGTCGGCCACGAAGTGGACAATGCCCTGCTCGGTCAACAAGGCAGCCGCAAACGAGATCGACACCGCATTGTTGGTGCGCATCAGTTCTTCCATGTCACTTCTCCCTTGGTGTCGGCTGCGTTGGTGTCGGCGTTTTGGCCGAGCCACGCAATTCAGACCCATGCAACGCCGACCCATCCAGGCGCGCCTGCTGTGCCCGCATAGCTGCCGTTATAAAATCCATAAACGCCCGCACTTTGGCAGCTGAGCGAATTTCGGGATGGGTGAGAACCCAAATATCGATGGCCGTGTCCTCCACCGGCGGGCCGATGCGGTGCAAAGCGTCGTTAGCGTCACCCAGTGTGCAGGGTAACATCCCAATGCCGATACCCGCCTCAATCAACGCGCAAACGGCAGGGAACGTGTCAACTTGTAAAGCCATTTTGGCGGGATCGAGCGCTTTGCCCATCCATTGACCCAAAGGCGAGTTTTCCAGTTCCTCCCCGAGTCCAATCCATGGCTGGGACTTGATGGTTTGAAATGACGGGTTCGCGCCCAAACGGGCCACCGTATCAGCATCGGCGAACAAGCCGCTCACCAGCCTGGCTACCCTTTGCCCCACCAGATTTTCGGGCGGATTGTTGGAGGGACGTATGGCGATGTCCGCGTCTTGGCGAGACAGGTCCAAACGGCTGTTGGTGAGGGTCAATTCGAGCTTGATGCGGGGATGCATGGTCCGAAATTGTGCCAAATGGCCGGCCATTTCCGCGTTCATGAACGTATCTGTGGAGGTGACACGCAAAGTGCCTTCCAAACGGAAATCCCGGCCCAATATCTCGCGGCTGACAGCCGTCACCCGGTCTTCAATGTCGGCTGCAACCTCCACCAAGGCTGCGCATTCGGGTGTGGACTTAAATCCGCTTTGGCGACGCTCAAACAGGCGTACGCCGTGACGTTCTTCAAACCGCGCAATGCGCCTTTGCACCGTGCTGGCGTTCACGCCGAGCGACTGTGCAGCCGCCATGGCCGAGCCCTGCCGGTCCACAGCCAGAATAAAGCGCAAATCATCCCAATCGATCATCCGATGAGCATGACAAAGGCTGGAACGTGTGTCGAGCGAATTTGCATGATGGATCGGCGTATTTGCAAATTGCACTGCAAAACTGCGCGATTATTTTGGTTTTATCGTTCCGGCGCTTCCAACCCCCAACACCGATTTATCCGGCACGACCATCCTGTACCGTCTTTCAAAAAAGGAAAATCCGATGTCTTTTGTCTCAGCCCGCCCCATCAAGCTTGCACTCGCTGGTGCCTTCCTAGCCACAGCGACCATGTCTTCGGCGTTTGCAGCCAGTTACACGATCGACCCGTCCCACTCGTTCATCCAGTTTTCAACGGGTCATCTGGGCTTTTCCAAACTTGTTGGTCGGTTCAACAAGTTTTCCGGCACGATGACCTATGACCCTGCTGCCGGGCCTGCTGCGCAAAAAGTATCGATCCAGATCGATCCTTCCAGCCTGGACACCAATTGGGCCGACCGCGACAAGCATTTGCGCGGTAGTGATTTCTTCGACGTCGACAAAAACACCGCAATCACGTTTGAAAGCACCGGTTTCGACGGTACCGAAGCGGGCGGCACGCTGACCGGCAACCTCACCTTCATGGGTATCACAAAAGAGATCTCATTTCCCGTCACCAAGATTGGCGAAGGTACAGATCCATGGGGCGGCTATCGGATCGGTTTTGAAGGCGCATACACGTTAACCCGCGCCGACTTTGGCATGAATTACAATTTGGGACCGTCCGCCGAAAAAGTCGAAGTGGCGCTGATGATCGAAGCGATTAAAGACAAGTAAGCTCACACTGTCGCCCTCGCCTCAACGATGGGGCATCGCAATGGGGCCGGGGCACTGGCGCTTCGGCCCTTCTTCATTCGAAAGCAAGGTACGAGCGCCATGACCGAAGCCACAACAGCGACCGGCAAAAGCGAATCCGCCCGCTACAGCGCTTTAACCCGCGCATTGCACTGGCTGATTGCAGTGCACATGATCGGTCTGATCGCGCTTGGCTGGTGGATGATTGATCTTAGTTTTTATTCCAGCTGGTATTACACCGCGCCTTACCTGCACAAAGCTTTTGGCGTGCTGGTTCTTTTGCTCGGTGTCATCATGCTGGTTTGGGGGTGGATCAAGCCACGGCCGCCCGCTCTTTCATCTCATACAGTTTGGGAAAAGACGGCCTCCCGCATCGCCCATGCGGTGTTGATCATCTCTGTTCTGGGCATCCCAATTTCGGGCTACCTCTTCACCACCGCTAACGGGGAAGGCCTGTCGTTCTTTTCATTGTTTACGATCCCTGCCCTTACACAAGTTTCCGACACGGTGCGCGATTGGATGATCAGTTTTCACTACTATGCGTCATACGGACTAATCGGCGTAATTGTCTTGCACGCTGGCGGTGCATTGAAGCACCATTTCGTTGATCGCGATCGCACTTTGATACGCATGATCAAGGGATGATGTTGGTTCTGTAACGGCTCGTTCTGCAAATCCAGCAAAGAAGGTCGGTTGGTCACAGGCTGTACTGTCGTTTGAGCGCTCTTCGCCCTTGTGCCTCCGTAGCGGACTGCCTATTCCCAACATAAGAAACAAGCGACTTTATTATTCAGACAGGCGAACCGGGAAGCGATTATGGGCGTTGTTGTACCCCTGACGGATGAAAACCATGTGCCAAAAACCGGTGGTGGTGTTGAACCACTGGTGCGGCTGACCAAGGCCGACATGGACCGGGTGAACACCTTGATCCTGTCTAAAACCGGGTCAGACGTTGAAATGATTCCGGAAGTTGCCAAGCATCTGATCGATTCCGGCGGCAAACGTCTGCGCCCCATGCTGACCCTGTCTGCGGCCACACTTTGCGGCTATCAGGGCAACGCCCATATCACCCTGGCGGCAAGTGTGGAGTTCATGCACACGGCCACCCTGCTGCATGATGATGTGGTGGATGAAAGCGACATGCGGCGCGGCAAACAAGCGGCGCGCATGGTGTGGGGCAATCAGGCGAGCGTGCTGGTAGGCGATTTTCTACTGGGCCAAGCGTTTCGCATGATGGTGGATGCGGGCTCCATGGAAGCACTCGACGTTTTATCCACCGCGTCCATGGTGATTGCTGAAGGCGAAGTGATGCAACTCGCTGCTGCGCAAAACATGGAAACAACAGAAGATGATTACCTCGCGGTCATCCGTGGCAAGACGGCTGCGCTGTTTTCCGCCGCTGCCGAGGTGGGACCAATCCTTGCCGGTACCGATAAAGGCATGCGCGACGCCTTCCGTTCCTACGGTTTGAACCTTGGTCTCGCCTTCCAGCTTATCGATGATGCGTTGGACTACGGCGGCCAAAAAGGCGATCTGGGTAAGAACATCGGAGATGACTTTTACGAGGGGAAAATAACCCTGCCCGTGTTGCTGGCATATCGTCGTGGCACTGACGAAGAGCGAGCCTTTTGGCGCTCCGCAATGGAAAGCGATGCTAGCGACGCGGAAGCGCTGAACAAGGCCTTGGGCTTGCTGACATCTCATAACGCAATTGCCGATACGGTTGCCCGCGCGCGCCACTATGGTGAGATCGCCCGCGATGCACTGGCGCCCCTGCCTTCCAGCGAGCACAAACAGGCCTTGCTGGACGTCGTAGACTTCTGTGTGAGCCGCGTTTCTTAGGCTTTTTGGGGCTCACGCCATGACCCCCAAACATTGGCTTTCTGCGGCATGTTGATCGCCTTGGCGTGATCAGCCGTTTGCTTGTGGTGCTCCCGCAAAAAGGCCATGGTTTCGCAACACAGTTTTAGGACTGATTTGCCACTATTGGCTGGCGGGACATGCACTCAGACCTTTGGGCATGACAGACTGTCTGTTTCCGCAACCGCTTGCGGGTGCAGCGGCGAGAACGAACAAGAGGTGTGTATATGACTGATCGCAAAACCGGATTTGGTTCTCACGCTTTTGGTGTTCAAAAACGCCTGCGGTCTCTTGTCATCGCCACCGCCGTCTTCAGCAGCGCGCATACTGGGCTCGCTCTTGCCGATACCAATGCGTCTGAACCTTTTGAAACCAGCAACAGTCTTGCCGGCAACTATCTCGCAGCGCGTGTCGCCGCCACCGACAAGAATACCCAGTGGGCGGTGTCTTTCTTTCGCGAGGCGATCCGCCTCGACCCTGACAACATGGACCTTAAGCTGAAAGGCTTTTTGAACTTCATCGCCAATGGCGACTTCCGCGAGGGTGTTGAGATCGGCACGGCACTGCAACAGGGCGATGCAGCCCCGGAAGTTGTCAGCATTGTGCTGGCGGTCGATCATCTGCGCAGCAAGAGCTGGGCAAGCGCTGAAAAAGAACTCGATAAAGAGTGGCGCAGTACGCTGGACCGTCTGATCGCCGGCCTTGTGTCCGGTTGGGCAAAGTTTGGTGCGGGCAATGTCGAAGAAGCGCTGACAACCGTCGACGCGTTGTCGGGACCGGAGTGGTTTGCGCCCTTTACGCAATATCATGGTGGGCTGCTGTCGCTGGCCAGTGGCAACACGGTGGATGGCATTCGCCGCCTGCAAGAGGCTTATGACAACCCGGTCACCAGCCAAGCGGCGCCTAACACCTATTACGGTGCCATGGTGGCACTCATCCAAGCCTATCTGCAAAATAATCAGGCAGATCGTGCCCTTACGATCATCAATCGTGGCTTGGAGCGACAGCCGGAAAACAACATTTTGCTGGATCTCAAAGCCAGCGCTGAGGCGGGGAAACCTTCAACCCTGCCAGACCTGACAATCGCCACAGCGGGACGGGGCGCAGCCGAAGTGTTCTTGAACATTGGCAAGGCGCTGGACCGTGAAAACGGCCAGCAGTTCGCCCGTATTTACATGCAGTTGGCCCACACGCTTGCGCCAAAGAGCGACAACATCCTGTTGGAACTGGCGGGGCAATTTGACAAAAACAGCATGCTGGTGCGGGCCAATGATCTGTTTTCGCAAATTCAGGAAGGCTCGCCGCACCACCGCATTGCTAAACTGGAAACCGCGCTCAATCTCGACGAGTTGGGCGATCTGGAACCGGCCCGCAAAGTGCTGGACGAATTGATCGCAACCGGTCCGGACGATCTGATCACGCATCTGTCTTACTCGGCCGTGCTTGCGCGGCATGAGAAATATGATGCAGCAATCACGGTTCTTTCCGGCATTGTGGACCGGATCGACGCGCCCAAGCGCTATCACTGGAACCTGTATTACCGTCTCGGCATCGCCTACGAGCGCACCAAACGCTGGCCGATGGCCGAAGCTGCCTTCAAGAAGGCGTTGGAGCTTTATCCTGATCAGCCCAGCGTGCTGAATTATCTTGGCTATTCGTGGGTGGATATGAATATCAACCTGCAAGAGGGGCTCGATATGATCCGCAAAGCGGTCGAGCTGCGCCCCAATGACGGGTATATGGTGGACAGTCTGGGGTGGGCCTTTTATCGCCTCAACCGCATCATGGAAGCCGTGGACAAGCTGGAACAGGCCGTGGACCTGCGCCCTGGCGATCCGACCATTAACGACCATTTGGGCGATGCATATTGGCGGGCAAACCGCCGTCTGGAAGCGGTGTTCCAATGGCGTCATGCGCTGGCGCTTGATCCGCCGGAAGCCGACATCGCCCGCATTGAAGACAAGCTGAACAATGGTTTGGACGTGGTGCTGGAGCGCGAGGCTGCGGAGGCGGAAAAGGCCAAAAATCCGGATAAGGGCTAAGTCTCCTCGCTGCGAATTCTGACAAACTGCGGTAGCGCTTATGACCCATATCGGCAGGGCTGCGCAGACGTCCACCGTGCAAAAACTCGCCCGGGCTAAAATCAATCTGGCACTGCACGTCACCGGCCAGCGCCATGACGGCTACCATCTGCTCGACACGTTGGTTGCCTTTGCCGATTTTGGCGACCGGTTGGAAGTGACGCTGTCGGACGCCCCCAAGACAACGTTATCCGGCACGTTTGCCGGTGGACTTACGATGGACGCAGATAATCTGGTTTGCCGGGCGGAGGCGCTTTGGCGTGACGCGGTTGGTCAATCGCTGCCGCCAGTTCATATTCATCTCACAAAAGACTTGCCAATCGCTTCCGGTATTGGTGGCGGCTCAGCCGATGCCGCAGCCGCTCTGCTGGCTTTGCAAGAGATGTTTGACCATCCGCTGCCCTCTGAAGCCCTGTACACCATCGGCCTTGTACTTGGGGCCGATGTTCCCATGTGCCTTGCCAGTTCGTCCTTGCGAGCCACCGGCATTGGAGACGTGTTTGAACCGGTTGACCTACCGCCCCTGCCGATCGTTTTGGTCAATCCAGGCGTCGGTGTTTCAACACCAGCGGTGTTTTCCAATCTCGAACACAAGACCAATTCATCACTCTCTCGCCTTCCAGCTAGTTCCCTTAGCAGTGCGTGGGTGGATTGGTTAAGCGCGCAACGCAATGATTTGCAGGCACCGGCCATCCGGACAGTGTCAGAGATAGCACCGTGCTTGGCCGCTCTAGAGGCTGTACCAGAGTGTTGTTTGGCGCGCATGTCAGGATCGGGGGCGACCTGTTTTGGTGTGTTTGCCAACGACGAATCCGCACACATGGCTGCCGCTGCCCTCGCTGCGAGCAATAGCGGGTGGTGGGTGCGCGCGGGACACACTATCTAAGCGCAAAAGACAGTCGGAAGGGCCATCGCGATGGACAGGTTGGATATGGAGCGGGCGTTTGTGCCTCTCGCAATTGCCGTGCTCACAGTCTCCGATTCGCGCAGCATCGCGGAAGACCGTTCCGGCGATACGTTGGTTGCCCGATTGGAGGCTGCTGGTCACACACTCGCCCATCGGGCCGTTGTACCCGACGAGGCCGATGCCATCACAAAAACGGTGTCGGATTGGAGCGCAGACCCCGATGTGGACGTGGTGATCACTACTGGTGGAACAGGCTTCACCGGGCGCGACATCACGCCGGAGACGGTGGAGAAGCTGTTCTCCAAACGCATGGATGGGTTTTCTACACTGTTCCATCACTTAAGCGCGGCAAAAATCGGAACGTCCACGATCCAGTCACGGGCAACAGCGGGACTGGTGGATACGACCTTTGTTTTTTGTCTTCCAGGTTCGCCCGGTGCCTGCAAAGACGCATGGGACGGGATTTTGCAAGCCCAACTGGATTACCGGCACCGTCCCTGCAACTTTGTGGAGATCATGCCGCGCCTTGATGAGCACATGCGCCGCGGCGCGAAATGATGTCTCCGTTCTTTTTGTTCTTGTAATGTTCTTTTTTTACTCCTAGGAATATATGCGTTGGCCGATCAACCGGAGAGCGCAGATGGATCAGACACTCAACACGATTGCACAAGCAGATGCCCGTGCCTTTGCGCCTCAGGGCACCGTTGCGCACACAGAGGCAGTGGTGGCTCGTTCCGGCATGCGGGTTACCGAAGCGCGCCGCAGAGGCCGCGCTGCAGGGATTAATCCCAGCGGTCGTTTTGAACCCGTCAGTCGCCACGCCTTTGATGACGGTTGGCAGATCCTCGACGAGTTGCCCGCATTCCAGACCGATGTGACCGTCGAAAAAGCGCGAACGATAGTGACGCGCAACGAGTCACCTGATCTGCCCTTTGACCGCTCCATCAATCCTTATCGCGGCTGCGAACATGGATGCGTCTACTGTTTTGCCCGCCCCAGCCACACTCATATGGGTCTCTCCGCCGGACTGGATTTTGAGGCTAAACTGTTCGCCAAGCCGGATGCCGCAAAGCTGCTGCGACGCGAACTGGCTTCTCCCAAATACGAGGTGAAGCCCATTGCCATGGGCACCAACACCGACCCTTATCAACCCATTGAGAAGAGTTGGCGCGTCACACGCAGCCTTCTCGAAGTGTTGGAGGAGACCGGCCATCCGGTGGGCATTGTCACCAAGTCAGCGCTGGTTACACGGGACATCGATATTTTATCGCGCATGGCAAAACGTGGCTTGGCGCGGGTTGCCATCTCCGTCACGTCGTTGGATCGTCGGCTTTCACGCGCCATGGAACCGCGTGCTGCAACACCTGCGCTGCGATTGGAGACGATCAAGAAATTAGCCGATGCCGGAATTCCAACCTCGGTCATGGTTGCCCCCATTGTACCTGCGCTCACGGATCAGGAAATGGAACGTATTTTGGACGCTGCCAAAGCCAATGGTGCGCGGGATGCGGGCTACATCTTGTTGCGTTTGCCCAATGAAGTGAGCGGATTGTTCAAGGAATGGATGATGCGTCACTACCCGGATCGTTACACCCATGTCCTATCGTTGATGCGTTCCATGCGCGGTGGCAAGGACTACGATGCCGAGTTTGGCACGCGCATGAGGGGCGTGGGTCCCTACGCTTGGCAATTGGGTCGACGCTTTGACATTGCCAGCAAACGGTTGGGACTGAAACCGATGCGCATGTCGCTGCGCACGGATCTATTTGAACCCACAGCCCTGTCTGGAGCGCAGCTTTCGCTGTTTTGAGACTTTGTTTTAACGCAATCCGACCGTCCATGCCTCGTTGGCGGTGCCGGATGACTTGCGGGAAATCGGTGGTGAAGGCATTGCTTTGCGTTCCTTCCCTCCGGTTTCCCGCGTTTTATGAAACTCACGCCGACATTTGATTTTGAGGCTGATGCCCACAGTTCCGGCTTTCACACTGTTTGTGGAGTGGACGAAGCCGGGCGCGGGCCGCTGGCAGGGCCTGTGGTCGCGGCCGCCGTGGTTCTGGACACTGAAGCCATACCGGATGGCCTTGATGATTCAAAAGCGCTGAGCGAACGCAAGCGGGACGACTTGTTTGAACTCATAATGCTTCACGCAACCGTGTCAGTTGCGACCAGTGGTGCTGCCTTAGTAGATCAGATGAACATTCGAGCGGCTTCTCTGGATGCGATGCGGCGCGCAATCGTAGCTCTCGAAACGCCACCAGATCTTGCACTTATAGACGGGAATGCCTGCCCGCCCGAGTTGCCCTGCCAAGCCACGCCCATCGTGAAGGGCGATTCCCGAAGCCTTTCCATTGCCGCAGCTTCCATCGTTGCGAAGGTAACGCGGGACAGAATGATGGTCCGGGTAGAACGCTTGTATCCCGGCTATGGCTTCGCAAAAAGCAAGGGATATCCCACAAAAGCACATAGAGAGCAGTTGGCCTTGGCAGGCCCCTGTACTCTACACCGCAGAACATACGCACCGGTGAAAGCCGCTCTGAGCAACAAAGCCAAAACATAAAAAAGGCGCCACACGCAACCGGGGGCGCCTTTCAGAGCATTTAAGTTCAAAGGCGCATCAGTTCAGACGGGCTTTAACTTCGGCTAAGCTCTTCTTGAACACGTCTGTTTTGGCAGCGCCGGTGAGTTTCGCACCGATCACGCTTTCAGCTGCCTGCACGGCGACGTCCACGGACGCAGCCCGCACTTCGGCCACCGCTTGGCTTTCAGCCTGCTGGATCTTCTGTTCAGCCAAAGTGGTACGACGGGTCACATACTCACTCATCTTGCGTTCAGATTCGGACTTCAAAGCGGCCGCTTCTCGGCTGGCTGATGCGATGATTTCTTCGGCTTCTTTTTCAGCCTCTTTGCGCTTGCGCTGGTATTCGGCCAGCAATTGCTGCGCCTCCTCGCGCAACGAGCGCGCTTCTTCCAAATCATTTTTGATCTTGTCGGAACGCGCGTCCAAACTCCGGCCAACCAGCCCAGGCACTTTCAAATAAACGATCAGTGCGAGAAACAGGATCAGGCCAACGAATGCGAAAAATGTTGAATCCATCGGTCCGCCCTAGCCTTTCGCACTTGCGACAGCTGCCACGATTTCCGCTTTGGTCACCTTGCCGCCCAACAGCTGCTTGATGATTTCCTCGGCAGAACTTTCGGCAATGGTCGACACCTCAGTCATGGCCGCGTCGCGCGTAGCAGCGATGCTCTTTTCTGCGACAGCCAGCTTCTCAGCCAGGTCCGCTTCCACCGTTTCGCGATTTGCATCCGCTTCAGCTTTGGCCTTATCGCGTGCTTCTTGAGCGATGGTGTGCGCACGTGACCGCGCCTCGGCAAGATCATGCTCATAAGCTGAGATAGCGGCATCGGATTCATCTTTGAGACGGTTGGCCTCATCAATGTCCTGCGCAATCCGGTCACTGCGCACTTCCAGAATGGAGGCAATGCGCGGCAAAGCAACTTTTGCCATTAAATAATAAAACAGCCCGAACGTCAGAGCTAACCAAAGCAGCTGCGATGGATAGGTCTCCGTCTGAAAGGGTGGGAAGGGCGTCTTAGCGCCCGGGTCCACGCCCACTTCGGTATTGGTCGTTGCCATGCCGGTGGTCCGCCAGTGTTGAACTTACAAAACGGGCTGACGGCGTTTCATAAACGCCGCCTGCCAATCGTGGATGTGTTGTATCAGGTGAACAACAGCAGCAGTGCGACGAGCAGGGAGAAGATGCCCAGAGCTTCCGTCACCGCGAAGCCAAAGATCAAGCGGCCGAACTGGCCGTCCGCTGCAGATGGGTTGCGCAGTGCGCCAGAGAGGTACTGGCCAAACATGTTGCCAAGACCGATGCCGACACCACCCATGCCGAGGCATGCGATACCCGCACCGATTGCTTTTGCTGCTTCTACTTCCATTTTATGTTCCTTCGTCGATCAGATGGAAAAGTGGGATTAGTGTGAAGGGTGAATTGCATCGTTCAAGTACATGCAGGTGAGCACGGCAAACACATAGGCCTGCAGGAACGAGACAAGAAATTCGAGACCGGTGAGCGCCACCGTGAACAACAATGGCAAGGCTGCGCCTACGACACCAAGCGCACCAAGCGAGCCGAGGCTGGTTACAAAACCGGCAAACACTTTCAGCGTAATGTGGCCGGCCAGCATGTTAGCGAACAGACGTACGGACAGGCTAATGGGGCGTGAGAGGAATGAAATAACCTCAATCAACACCACGATTGGGACCAAAACGCCAGGCACGCCGGATGGCACAAAGAGCTTCAAGAAGCCGATTCCGTTTTTATAAAAGCCGTAAACAATGACTGTCAGGATCACCAACATGGCCAAGGCTGCGGTGACCGCGATATGGCTGGTAAACGTGAAGAAGTAGGGCACCATGCCGAGCATGTTTGCCACAAGAATGAACGTAAACAGCGAGAAGACGAGCGGGAAAAACCGCATCCCTTCTGAACCCGCCGCATCTCGCAGCATACCTGCCACAAACTCGTACAGCATTTCAGACATGGACTGCATGCGGCCCGGGATCAGACCGCGGCCGGAAGTCGTCATGATCAAAAACGTTGCGGAGATGGCGACCGTTGCCACCATGAAAAGGGCCGAATTCGTGAACGAAATGTCCAGACCACCGATCTCAAGGTCGAGAATTTTTGAGATCTTGAACTGGTCGATAGGATTGCTAGCCAAGGGTGCCTCGTCCGCTCTTTCGTCGTGGTCTGTTCAGACCAAATGCTTGTTGCCGTTTTGCAGCCTGAACCGCGCCGGACGTTTGACACAAACACACCAACAAACTCAAGTCTGTTGTGCCGTTGCGCCACACTTTCTGGCGCCCCTGTGGCACGGTTTGCGCCCCTATGCCAACCCGTAAGAAGGCCTATGCGTCAAAACCGCGTCACTTAGAATCAATGCGTTTTGAATTTATGCAAAGAAATCAGTCTTGAACGTCCGATTTTCCTGATCGATTACCACTAAAGTTTGGCTTTTTACCGCTTTCCGGTTCCGCAACCGGCGTCACCGTTTCATAGCTGCCGCGCACCATCAGCCCGGCAGCCCGCAACACATTGACCACAGCGGCGCAGAACCCAAGCAGCAGAAACACGATCAAGCCCCATGGCGAGGTGCCAAAAACGGTGTCGATCAGATAACCGATTCCACCACCCACAACGATTCCCGCGATAAACTCGCTGCTCAAGCGAAACGCTTGGGCCATGCTTTTCTTCGATTCCGCGCTGGCCTGCTCACTTTTTTGCGCCACGGCCTCCTCTTTGCGACCGGCATCCAGCTTGGCGCGCAACCGTTCCAAGCGCGCGTCATGGGCAGCGCCACTTGGCTCCCTATTAGGATCAGGCTTTGACATTTGTTTTGCTCCAAAGGCGAATTGGATCGCAGGCTGGTGGTCTCGGCGCCGGGTCACGGGCTTGCCTAACCATGTGCCCAAGTTTGACCGGAACCTGCGTTCGTATTGCGCCTTTTTGCTGATCCACGTCAAACATCAAACGCTGTCTGGTCTGCTATCGTTCGCCAGAGGTATGAATTTGACCTACAGTTGTTTTGTTAGCTGCAAGGTTGGACGCTGAAAGCTCGGGGCTGCGCGTGCTGCTCGGTAAAATGCGCTTTGATGAAACAGGGAGACGTCACTGATGGGAAATTTCAATCCTGTCGCGTTAATCGCGTCCAATTTGGGGACCGTGCTGGCCGACACCTATATGGACTATTTCGGGCATCGAAAGCCGGAATATGCGAGTTATGTCGGTGGCGCGGCCAAACTCGCACTGGAGCGGATCGGCAATTCCAATGCACTTTATCACGACGTCAATCACACGGTGATGGTGACCCTGTGTGGGCAGCAAATCATTATGGGTCGTCTCATGTCTGAGGCACTGACGCCGGAAGACTGGCTGCATTTCACCATCGGGTTGTTGATGCACGATGTGGGCTATGTGCGGGGCATTTGCTCTGGCGACACCAAGACAGCTTTTGTGATCAATGATGAGGGTGAAACAGTCACGCCGCCGCGTGGGGCGTCCGATGCTTTCCTCACGCCTTATCACATTGATCGTGGCAAGATTTATGCACGAGAACGGTTTTCACAGTCCGCCTATGTTGATGAAGAACGCATTTGCGACATGATTGAGATGACGCGTTTTCCAATTCCGCAAAACGAGATGCACCAGTCCACAACCAGCGAAGGTGCGCTGGTGCGTGCGGCTGATCTGATCGGACAAATGGGCGATCCGTTTTATCACCGTAAGAGCAACGCGCTTTATGCTGAGTTTGTGGAGTGTGGCGTGGTCGAACAGCTGGGCTACAGTTCGCCGGCGGATTTGAGCGACAAATATCCGGATTTCTTCTGGGGCACGATCGAACCCTATATTGGCCCTGCCGTTGACTATTTGCGCCTCACAACCGACGGCAAGTTGTGGATATCGAACCTATACGCCAACCTGTTTGAGATCGAGCACGACACCCATCACATTGGCCCCTTTCCCGGCATTCGGGAGCAGCAAGCCGCGCGAGAATAATACAGTACCTACGACAGAATTGGGCGTTTAGCTCCAGCCGCCACCATACGTGCGGTAAAAGATGTGACGGCCAATCTTCGTCATTTTGTGCATGGTTTTGCCCCAGCGCGGCCACACATAATCTGCGTGGTAGTGGCTCGACGAGGCTACACTCTTGAGCCAATATTTGCCGTCGATCCCGTCATTGGCGATCTGCTTGGCAATTTCCCAGTGTTTTGGGGAGCCGATGCGATCTTTGATACCGTCACATGCAAAGGAAAACTGGCAACGGTTGCGCTTGTGTTTGTGCTGGTAGACCACTCCGCAGATCGAATCCGGATATTTGGGATTGCGCACGCGGTTCAAGATGACTTGTGCCACCGCTTTTTGACCCAAAATTGGCTCGCCCCGCGCTTCAAAGTAGATCCCGGCTGCCAAACACTTGCGCTGGCGCGGCGTATAGGATGATGCGGGCAGATCGTAGGCGGCCCATTTGTGGTCTTTTGGACTCAGCTTGATCAGATTGCCAGTTGCACGCGTATGCGTCTTGTTCAACACGGATGCGAATGCGCTGGCGATGGACGCTTCCTGTGGCGCATAGGCGGACAAGGTCGAAGGTGCAGCCACACTGCCCGTCGCCTTGTTGCGCATCCGGTCCACGACCTTAGCCATTTGGCGCGCTGCCGCACGGGCTTGCTTCATCTGGCTGCTGGATATGACCGAGCGGCGCGCGCCCGAGCCGTCATCCGGCAACATGGCCGTAACAAGCGGATCACCGGTGGAAGCGTTCATGTCAGGAAGGGCAGAGAGACCATCTTGCTGCATGCGGAATGTCGTGGCCATGGCCAGCAAATGCGCCTTGGCCGCCTTTACAGCGTCTTCACCGGAGGTTGGCGCGCCTACACGGGCAGCAGCAAGGGCCAGTTGCGTCGTCTTGGCGGACGCGATGCGCGTGTCTGACCCGCCCGTGATGATGGGATCGATTTCTTGTCGGCTTGGTTTGGCTGTCGTCGTGTTCGCCAAAGGCTCAACCGAAAGGAGAGCAACAGCGGCTTGTTTCAGGTCCCGCTTTGCAGCCACTTTGGCGGTGACAACGCGGGGGCCCTTCATCGCGGTGTTGATGGTCATGGGCCGACCTGTGCCCAACGTGTGAGACGCACCCAATAAGTGCAGGTCTTCATTGGTGCGGACGGCCAAGACCTTATCGACCGAATCGCCAGTGATCTTACCGGCATCGGTTGCGCCCATCGTGTGGATGGAACCTCGGTTGACCGTCTCCAAGCGCGCCACCCAGCGGGCAGACGAGCGGACCTCAGTGCCGGTCATCTCGGCAATATCTTGCAGTGCCACGGCGGATGGGGCCAAAGGCATGGCTGCAGTGGCCATCAGCACGGCGCACCCCAGTTTGAGTGTCGAAAGAGGAGCACTCACGGCTGCGCCCAACAAATACCGCATACAACAAACCTCACCCGTCCAAAAACCATGTTGCGGGCGGTTGGGTTGCGCATGGCGCACGTCCCCCAATCCAGACCCGCTGTGTCCGTCGGGCAGAGTGATGCGTTAACCTTGATTTTGGGTTAACCGAACAGGACCGACGCTATGGCTGTGCTGATGGTCGCAGGGTTTGGCCAAGTCTTGGTGCAATCATGGCGGCATTGGGGTTTTTTGGGCGCTTGCACCAAAGCGCTCGGCGTCGGGCGCGGATCCGGCTCAGTGCCGCTTTTTCTTTTTGGCGTACGGATTGTCGCCCTTGCGCAGATACAGCCGAATGGGCACGCCAGGCATGTCAAACGTCGCGCGCAACTCGTTGATCATATACCGCTCATAGGACGCCGGAAGCCCCTCCGGCCGGGTGCATTGCACCACAAATGTTGGCGGGCGCACCTTTGCTTGCGTCGCGTATTTAAACCGCACACGGCGGCCGGAAACGGCGGGTGGCGGATGATAGGCCTGCACATCGTCCAACCAACGGTTCAATCGCGCGGTGGGCACCCGCGTGTTCCACAAACGGTCGATGTCCATCACCGCTTCCATCAAACGCTCTATGCCCTTACCGCTTGCACCGGAAAGCGTGACGGTGGGAACGCCCCGGATTTGCGGCAGCAGACGCTCGGTTTTTTCGTGCAGTTCCGTGAGCAGTGCCTGCTTGTTTTCGATCAGATCCCATTTGTTAAAGGCAATGACCGGCGCCCTGCCTTCCTTGGCCACCAGATCGACGATGTGCAGATCCTGTTTCTCAAAGGGGATCGTGGCATCAAACATGATGATGACGACTTCGGCATATTGGATGGCACGCAACGTGTCCTGTACGGACAAACGCTCCAGCTTTTCCTGCACCCGAGCCTTCCGGCGCATGCCTGCCGTGTCATAGAGCTTGAGCTTTCTGCCGCCCCACTCCCATTCAACAGAAATGCTGTCGCGTGTGATGCCGGCTTCCGGGCCAGTGAGCAGACGTTCTTCGCCGACCATGCGGTTGATCAGCGTGGATTTACCGGCGTTGGGGCGACCGACAACCGCAATCTTGAGGGGACGGTTGGGATCATAGTGGGGAATGTGGGTGTCTTCATCCAAATCGGC
>JBCBYZ010000114.1:0-10852 GCA_039815595.1 Pseudomonadota bacterium
CGCAATCGCTTCGTGGCGGTGCCGGTAGCGCGCGGCTGAGCCCTCCAAACACCCATACCTGATGACTTTCTAAGTGCGGTCATTGGCTTCAAATGAGAGTTGTGCGGCGGTCTCCTCGAACCATCCCCAAGCCGTGTAACTTTCTGTGGCGGCGGGCTACAGTGTAGCCTGCCGCCACACCCATGTTGATTTGGCCACGCCTATCGGCCCGATTTGGCGCCAGCCATGAAATTTCACTGCTCTTGACCGTTGAGTGCCGGACGATGAACGAAGCTCTAAACCCCAACAAGCAATCCTTGAACGTTCTCATCATTGAAGATGATGTTCAGGCGGCTCAACAATTGGCCGAACTGCTCGCAGATGCGGGGCATCAATCAACTCAAGCCCATGACGGTCTGGCCGGCGCCGAAGCTGCGTTGGAAACAACTTTTGATGTGCTGGTCGTTGATCGTATGCTGCCAGAGATTGATGGGCTTTCCCTGATCACTCGTTTGCGGGAACGGGGGATCAAAACACCGATTTTGATCCTGTCTGCCATGGGGCAGGTGGATGATCGTGTTACAGGTCTGCGCGCGGGGGGCGATGATTACCTCACCAAGCCTTACGCGTTCTCAGAACTTCTGGCCCGATTGGAAATTCTTGCCCGTCGCGTAGATGTGGCACAGTCTGAGACCATGATTACGGTTGACGATCTCACCCTTGATCTCATCAAACACGAGGCGGAACGCTCCGGCCAGGCGATTGCCCTGCAACCGCGAGAATACCGCCTGCTTGAATTCTTGATGAAGAACGCCGGTCGTTTGGTCACCCGTGCTATGCTGCTCCAGCATGTATGGAATCTACATTTTGACCCGCAAACCAACGTGATTGACGTTCACATGTCCCGACTGCGCGCGAAGATCGATAAGGAATTCGATTACCCGTTGCTTCATACGGTGCGCGGACGCGGTTATATCTTACAGCCAAAGACCGAAGGCAGCTAAGGCGGTTTGGGAAAACTCGGCCTTATTCTTCGAGCCACTGCCGTTCGTCTCACCGTTCTCTACACCGTCTTATTCGGCATGCTGGCATTTGGCGTGGTGTTGTATGTTGGCTGGAACACAGGAAATCTGCTCCTGGCGCAATTTCGAACCACCATCGATGAAGAAGTGGGGGAACTGTCCGTCGGTTTTCGCCGGGGCGGACTGCGCCGTTTGATCCAACTGGTCGATGCCCGCTCCCGTGCGCCGGGTGCTAACCTGTATCTTATCTCTGATGCGAGCAGCCGTATCGTGGCGGGCAATGTCTTCGATCTCGACCGCGATATTTTGATGACCGACGGGTGGACCCGCCCGCCGTTTCGTTATGTGCGTTTTGATGGTCGAACCGAGGTCCCCTCCTTTGCATTTGCCCGCGTGTTCAGTCTTCCCGGTGGACTGCGCCTTCTGGTGGGGCGCGATATGGGCGAATCCCAAAGGTTTCGCTCCATCATTCAGCGCGCGTTGACGGTCTCATTTATCGTTTTACTGGTTACGGCGATCTCGCTTTGGTTTTTGGTGGGACGACGCGCGCTCAAATATTTGGATCAAGTGTCCCATTCCAGCGACCAGATCATTTCGGGCGATCTTTCCCAGCGGTTGCCACTGTCGGGTTCGGGAGACGAGTTTGACCGGTTGGCAGGCCGTCTCAACAGCTTGATCGCCCGTGTGGAGCAATTGGACCGCGGTGTGCGGCTGATGTCAGACAACATCGCCCATGATCTGAAAACACCGCTAACACGTCTGCGCAGCCATGCGGAGACCGCGCTAAACCGCGCCAACCCGCAAGAGCAGGCCCAGGCGCTGGAGACTGTGGTTGGCGACGCCGACAGACTTATCAAGACATTTGATGCGCTTTTGATGATTTCAAAAGTGGAAGCCGGCGCCCGCGCCGCCGAGTTGGAGCCGGTCGATCTCACCTCTGTGGTGCGCGACATTTACGAGTTGTTTGAGCCATCTGCAGAAGCGCAAGACATCAAGTTGGGCTTGGACCTTGGCAAACAACTGACGGTGACGGGGAACCGCGAACTCTTGGCACAAGCCCTCACCAACCTCTTGGATAATGCCCTGAAATACGGAACGGACGCGAAAGACCCTCTGATCAAAGTGGCTTTAGAAGAGCGTGATGGAAAAGCTGTTTTATCCGTCAGCGACAATGGCACGGGTATCCCGGAACAAGACCGCGACCGCGTAACCGAACGCTTTGTCCGCCTTGACCCCAGTCGCACTCAGTCAGGCTCTGGCTTGGGCTTGGGCCTCGTTCGGGCAATCGCCCACATGCATCACGGGTCACTGGTGCTCGATGATAATGCTCCGGGCCTCACCGCTTCGCTTCAGTTGCCCATACAAGCCCGGTCGTAGCGCGCAGTGCATGGTCTCAAACCAACTCCGGTTCGGCCTTCACCGTTTCTGCTTCAACGTTTTCCTGAGCCGTATCACTCTTTGGCTGAACCATCGGCAAGCGTACAACGATGATTGTGCCTTCTCCCAACTCAGAGCGAATGCGCAGTTTCCCACCATGCAGTTTGGAAAGCGAGCGCGCGATGGCAAGCCCAAGGCCCGTGCCCTTATGGTCTTTGGTGAATTGATCCTGCACCTGCTCAAACGGGCGTCCCAAACGGCGCATCGCTTCCACTGAAATACCGATCCCATTGTCGGCAATGGCTATGCTCACGCATTGGTTGCGCACACGGGCAGTGACAGAGATTTGCCCATCTGCGCCGGTGAACTTTACCGCGTTTGACAACAGGTTGAGCAAAATCTGCTTGATGGCCCTTCGGTCGGCTTCCAGCACCAAATCGTCCGGTATTGAGTGCGTCACTTTAATTTGCGCGTCTTCCGCCTGTTTGTGGATGATGCGCAACGTGTCGGAAAGCAAATCGCTAACGTTGAGCTGTTCCGGCCGCAAAGCAAATCGGCCTGCCTCGATCTTTGACATATCCAAAACATCATTGATCACATTGAGCAGGAAGCTGCCCGAGTGATGAATATCATCGGCATACTCGGTATATTTTTCCGACCCCAAAGGCCCGAACATCCGCGTGCGCATGATGTCAGAAAAGCCGATGATCGCGTTGAGCGGTGTGCGCAATTCGTGCGAAATATTGGCCAAAAACTCGGATTTCGCCTTGTTGCCGGCGTCGGCCTTCTTCTTTTGCTCGTTCAGGTTATCGGCAAACTCCACCAGTTGTTGCGCTTGCATTTCCAACTGGCGCTGGGTGGTTTGGAGATCATCAATCGTGCGCTGCTGGCGGCGCTCTGAATCCACCAACTTCTCTTCGTTCCGCTTGATCTGGGTGATGTCTGTGCCGACGGACACAAACCCTCCGTCTTGCGTGCGTCGTTCGCTGATCTGCAGCCAGCGCCCATCTTCGATCTGAGCCTCGAAGGTTTTCGTCCCTCGGTCAGCCCGCTTTTCCTCGATGACGGGTGTCAAAATGCGCGGCTTGCGGCTGGCGGACAGCACGGCATCATAGCTGCTGCCGCTCGCAACGCTTTCGGTCGGCAAGTTGTACAGTTGCTGATACTTGCTGTTGCACATCACCAGGCGCTTTTTGGAGTCCCAAAGTACAAACGCTTCCGAGATGTTCTCAATCGCGTCGCGCAACCGGATGTCGGCGCGGCGGGAACGCTGTTTCAGCGCTTCCTGTTCGGTGATATCCACGGCAATGCCGATCAAATGCGGATCGGTGCCTTTATACGGGACGAGCTCTGCGCGGATGCGCAGCCACATCCAACTGCCGCTGGAATGCATGAGCCTGAAGCGGTGATCGATCTGCTTTTTCTTGCTGGTGAACAACTCGTCCGCCAGTTGGATGAAGTCCTTATCGTCGGGATGCATGAGGGCGGAGAGTTGAGCAAAGCCAATGACACCTTCGCTCGGTTGCAGGCCCACCATTTCATACATGGAACGGGACCATACCACGCGACCCCGGGCCAGATCCCAATCCCACAGGCCGCAATGTCCCCGGGACAGAGCGGTGTCAAACCGCGAGCTCGATTCTGCAAACAGCAGATCAGCCTCCCGCGCTCGGCTGGCCTGGTTGAAGTAGACCCACAAAAATAGCAGCGAAATGATGCTGGTGGCGATGAACAGAATTGCGTTCACACGGGCCGTTTGCCGCCAACTGGAAAACAAGGCAGATTTTTCCTGTACGACCAGCAGGCCGGCTAGAGCCGGGATCTGGCCGGTCTGGTCCGCGCCCAGTGAAGGCGACGTGGTTACCGGTCTGAACGCGGCGAAGGAATCCGTGACCCCGTCGAACAAAATCGTTCGCGCCCCCGCTGCTACCGCCTGTGTCACCAAGCCCCTGTCACCGCCCGTGATCCGGTTTAGGGTGACGCCTTCAAGGGTGGGTTGCGATGGAAGAGAAGCGATAAGGCGGTTGTTTGCGTCAAACAGATAGTAGCCGCGGCCACCGGCATCGGGGAACGTGCCCACGCTGTCCTCAAGGAGCAGTTCGGCCAGTTTGGTATCCAGTGTATCTTGGGTAAGGGCGTCCACCAAAGCTTTGTTGGCCTGCAGTTTGAAAGCGCGCAGCTCCGCGGATTGAACCAGATCCCGTTTGCTGGACTGCTCAATATCTTGTGCCAATGACAGGAGGGACATCGCTCGCACGAAGGCCACTAAGAGCAACAGTGAAACCACCAAGACCGGCAGCAAGCGTCGCAAAAACGTTTCTGACCGCAGCCCTTCGGTTGCGCCCAAGGCAAACTGGTTAAGCTGGCTCGGCCAAGCGGGAACGTCGGCCTCAACCGCGCTCTGTCCCTTGTTCGTTTGCCCATCCGTCCGATGGGACAGTTTGCTTGTTAGACGTCTCAAGACAGAATCGGGCTTCCGCCCGCGCACGCCTTGAGCGTTCGCCTGCTGCATCAAATAACTCCATGCCCCTATGGCGCAGGTGATACGAAAAACTGGAAACTCTGATTCGCTACGAAATCAACGCGCTGCCCGAAAGCGCTTACGAATCACCCTAGAGTGAATCAGAGGCGCGCGCCGTGTCCAGCGCTTTTTGAAATTTTTGTAATCAAGTCCCATTTCAGCCGGAAAGACAGCGGTCCACAATTTCCTGCACATCACGGGAAAGGCTATCCGTTCCGGCTATCCGTTCGAGAGCCGATCGCGCATGGTTTGCCGTCCGCGCTTCAAAATTGCGCCATGTGTTGAGTGCGGTGGCGAGACGCGCCGCGACCTGCGGGTTGATGGCATCCATGGCGAGAATTTGGTCGGCAAAGAGGGCGTAACCGCCACCGTCGGATTGATGGAAAGCACTCAAATTGGCCATCGCGAATGGTCCCAAAACCGATCGTGCCCGATTTGGATTGTTGAGTGTAAACAGCGGGTGATTGAGCAAGGATTGAACTGCCGCCAGGCCACGCGCGCCCGAAATGGTAGATTGAACGGAAAACCATTTGTCGATGGCCAATGCATGGTTCTCATGGCGCTGCATGAAGTGGGTCAGGGCGGCTTGGGTCATGTCCTCGTCAGTGTGGTGACGCACCAGCATGGATAGGGCAGCCAGCCTGTCGGTCATCGTCTCGGCGGACTGGTGCTGCTCAAAGGCGCACTGCGCCGCTCCTTCCACACCAGCAGAGACCAAAAGAGCCAACACCGTGTTGCGCAAGCTGCGAACGCCAGCCTGATCCAAGTCATTCAAGTGCGCCTGGCTCTCCCTCAAGCCAACTACCCGCTCCAATGCAGCCGTCCCAAGCTGGGTGCCCAATGCCGCCACCAAGCCGTGGCAAGCAACATGCACTCGCTCCGCCTCAATTTCTTTGCCGATCTTGCGGGCGACATCGTGCTCGCTCGGCAGGCTGAGCGCCTGCGCAGCAAAAGCGGGTTCCACGTCGGTGTCAGCCGCAACAGCGACCAAAGCGTCGATCAGGTGCGCCTCTGCGTCTGCATTGGGTGAGCTGTGGTAGCGGTTCACGATGGCGTCGGTCGCCGCAGTATTAAGCGCCTGCCACCGGTTGAAAAGGTCGCTGTCGTATCGCGCTCTGTGCAGGACCGCAGCCTCATCTTCTTCGTGTTGCACGATCACTGGGGCAGAAAATCTTCGCAGCAGCGACAAAACGGGTTTTTCCCCGATGCCGGAAAACACAACTTGTGTGGTCTCCTGCGTTAACAGGATGACGTCTCCCGACACCGATCCACTCTCGCTGATCAGGGGAATGTCGCCGCCTTGCCCGTCCAGCAGGCCGATGCGCACCGGAATAGGAACCGGTCGTTTGGTCTCCTGCCCCGGCGTTGCGGGAGTGGACTGCGAGATGGTCAGTGTTAGAGTGCGCGCTTTTGCATCCCACTCGTCCTTGACGGTGACAACGGGCGTGCCGGCTTGCGCGTACCAAAGCATGAACTGAGACAGGTCGCGGCCCGTCACAGCTTCGAAACACTCGACAAAATCTTCCATGACGGCCGCTTCGCCGTCGTGGCGTTCAAAATAACGGTCTGTGGCGGCGCGAAAGTGTTGCGGTCCGACGATTGTGGCCAACATCCGCACCAATTCCGCGCCCTTCTGGTAGACTGTGGCCGTGTAGAAGTTGTTGATCTCCTTGTAGGCACTTGGCCGCACAGGGTGGGCGAGGGGGCCTGCGTCTTCGGGAAACTGGCCGGCCCGCAGGGCGCGAACCTGGCTGATGCGTTGCACGGCGCGCGAGCGCGTGTCAGCGGAAAACTCCTGATCGCGGTAGACCGTAAACCCTTCTTTCAGTCACAGTTGAAACCAGTCGCGGCAGGTGATCCGGTTGCCGGTCCAATTGTGAAAATACTCATGCGCGACAATCGCTTCGATATGCATGATGTCGGTGTCGGTGGCCAGATCCGCGCTGGCCAAGATGTACTTATCGTTGAAGACATTGAGGCCCTTGTTTTCCATGGCCCCCATGTTGAAATCGGATACGGCGACGATGTTGAACACGTCGAGATCGTATTCGCAGCCATAGACCTGCTCGTCCCAAACCATCGAACGTTTGAGCGCATCCATGGCAAAGCTTGCGAGCTCCGCCTTACCCGGCTCAACGTAAATGGCGAGGTCGACCGCGCGGCCTGATGCCGTTGTAAAATCATCTCTCCAAGCGTCCAAATTGCCGGCCACCAGCGCAAACAGATAACAGGGCTTGGGGTGCGGATCGTGCCATTCTGCGAAATGCCGGCCATTGTCCAAACTGCCTTTGGCCCCCGGATTGCCGTTGGACAAAAGGACTGGCGCAGTTTCGGCGTCAGCTTCCAAGCGCACATCATACGTTGCCAGAACGTCCGGACGGTCCGGAAAAAATGTGATGCGCCGAAACCCCTCCGCCTCACACTGGGTGCAAAACACACCATTGGAGCGGTAAAGCCCCATCAGTTTGGTGTTCGCTGACGGGTCCAGCCGCGTCACCAAGGTCAGCGAGAAAACGTCTGTTGTGGGAACTGTTAAAACAGACAGCGTTTCATCGGTTAGCTTGTAGTCGCTGGGAGACAGCGCTGCTCCGTCGATGGCTGCCGACACCAAGGCCAACTCGTCCCCATCCAAAACCAGCGGTGCATTCAATTCCGTTCCACCCTTGCGCCGAACCGTCAACGTTGAGGTGACAACCGTGTTCTCCGGCTCCAGTTGAAATCGCAGCGACACATGATCAATGCCATAGGCCGGTGGAGTATAATCCTTGAGCTGGATCAAAGGAGCATTTTGCGTGCGCATCGGAGAGACTGCCGGTCAGGGGGAACAACCCTACCACTATGGCCAAGCGCTGCGCTGCTGTCATCGTTTGTTGCAGTCCGTCAATGTCACAGAGGCATGATCGGCCCGGGCGCATGGCCACGCGCAAACCGCTCAAGCGGGCAGCTTTTACTTATACCGTGCGTCGTTGGAGACGAGGCGTGCGGGGCCGTTGGTCTCGTAGTCATATTCTGCCTGCGCGCGAATTGTGATGTTTTGCTCCGACCGGCCGGTGACACCGCCAAAGATGTTGTTGACCTTCGCTTTGGCTTCATAGGTCATCACGGCCTTGTTTCCGACCATCCGCCCCGACAAACCGCCGGACAGGTTTTGCAAGCGTCCGTTTTTGCGGATGTTGTTGTGGAAAACCCGGTTTGCAAACGCCTTTCGGTTTTTCCATTTTTTCTTGTCACCGTTGAAAGCGGCCAACACCGCGCTGTCAGCGGCGGCCTGCGCGTTTTGGACCGCAGAATACGTGCGGCTGTAGTCCACAGCGCCGCCAATGGCGGCCAACAAGGGCACCAAGACCATAGCGGTCGTCATGGCGACATTGCCGCGCTTGCAGCTCAAAAAAGCCAACAGTGTTTTCATCGTCCAGCCCAAACGGTTTAACAGGGTTTGCATTGAGTGTTGAGGTGCCCGTCCTGCAGCGGAGCACACCCATTACCGTCCATGGGCAAAAGTGAGGGTTGGACGTGAATCAGCCCCTAACCGGATTGCTTTCCAAATCCTTAAGCCAGCAGTTTGGTTAAGACCTCGCCTTGCGCCCTCTTGCGCCATGGCCCGTTGCTTGCGATGCCTCGCGCAGCCAAGTCCAAAAGCCAAACAGCCGGATTGATTCATGAACGAGCAAGCTAAATCCATACTCAACAAGCTGCACGAGCACCGGAAGCGGACACTTGATACCACGATTGCAGACCTGTTTGCGCAGGACACCTCCCGGTTTGAAAAACGGACCGCCACTTGCGGCGATATCCTGTTTGATTGGTCTAAAACCGCGATAGATGATGAGGCGCTGCAAGACCTCTTGGAACTGGCAGGCGCAGCAAAGCTGGACACTATGCGCGAACGCTTGTTCGCGGGCGATCCGATTAATGTGACCGAAGGCAGGGCCGTGCAGCACATGGCCCTGCGCGCCCCCGCCGATGCCGAGATCATGGTGGACGGCCAAAACGTCGTGCCGGACATTCAAGCCGTTCTGACGTCCATGGCAGATTTTGCGGAGGGCGTTCGGTCCAAATCAATCCAAGGCGCGGGCGGTCCGTTCACCGATATCGTCAACATAGGCATTGGCGGGTCGGACCTCGGTCCGGTCATGGCCACCAAGGCACTTTCCCCCTTTGCGGACGGACCCAACACCCATTTCGTGTCCAATGTGGACGGCGCTGACATCCTCGACGTTTTGGACCGCGTACCCGCCGCCACGACCTTGTTCATAGTAGCTTCGAAGACCTTCACCACGCAGGAGACAATGACTAACGCCGGAACCGCCCGCGCTTGGTTGGTTGAGCAACTGGGAGAGGAGGCTGTGCCGGATCACTTCGCCGCGCTTTCAACCGCCCTGGACAAAGTTTCGGCGTTTGGCATACGCGAAGATCGCATTTTTGGGTTCTGGGACTGGGTGGGTGGCCGCTACTCGCTTTGGTCCGCGATTGGCCTTCCGATAATGCTCGCCATTGGTCCGGAGCGGTTTCGCGATTTTCTTGATGGTGCTGCGCAGGTGGACGCCCATTTCCGCTCCACACCCATGGCGCAAAACGTGCCGGTTTTGATGGCGCTGGTGGGTATCTGGCATCGCAATGTCTGTGGCTACGACAGTCTGGCGGTCTTGCCTTACGATCAGCATCTGTCGCGGTTTCCAGCTTATCTGCAGCAGCTGGATATGGAATCAAACGGCAAGAGCGTCACCCGCGATGGCGATGGCACCAACACGGCAACCGGCCCGATTGTTTGGGGCGAGCCAGGCACCAATGGTCAACACGCTTTCTATCAGCTCATCCATCAGGGCACATCGGTTATTCCATGCGATTTTCTATTGGCGGCCAACCCGGCCCGCTCGGTGGGTGATCACCACGAAAAACTCGCCGCCAATGTTTTCGCGCAAAGCGAGGCACTCATGCGCGGCAAAAGCCTTGAACAGGCGACATCGGAACTGCTGGCAAACGGCATCATCCAAGATGAAGTGGATGCACTGGCACCGCACAAAGTGTTCCCCGGCAACCGGCCAAGTTGCACGTTTTTATACCCGGCTCTGACACCATTCGTGCTTGGCCAGTTGATTGCGCTCTACGAACACAAGGTTTTCGTCCAAGGCGTGATCTGGGACATTAACAGCTATGACCAATGGGGCGTGGAACTGGGCAAAGAACTCGCCAGCCAACTCTTGCCCATGGTGAAAGGCGAAGTGAAAATCGCAAACCGCGATGCCTCAACCTTAGGCCTGCTCAACGCTTTTCACGGGATGCGCTAGGCGTTTTCGGCGCGCCTAAGTATCGGTAAAGCCTCTTCCCTGTGGCGAGCGGGCGAGTTGTTGTTTGCGGGCTCGCTCGCGCTGCACCGTGTAAATGGACGCCCCTATGATGACCAAGGCGCCAGCCAGCGTGTAAGGGCCGGGCAAAGTCTCAAACATCAACCAACCAAACAGCGTGGCGTAGAGCAACCGCACGTAATCAAGCGATGCGAGCACCGACGCTTCGCCCCACTTATAGGCAAAGATGTTGAGCATCTGTGCGCCATAGGAGACCACGCCAATCGCCAGCAAGATACCCCATTCCCATAGTGTTGGCGGTTGCCAATAAAGGTAAGCGGGTACAGCAACGCAGATCGCCACAAAAAAAGCTTGGTAGCTTAAGATTGTGACCGGCTCGTCCGTCTTCGACAATTGGCGAATAATGACCATGACCAATCCGGCTGCCGCGGCGCTGATCAGCGCCAAAAGGGAAATCGGATCAAAGCCGTCTGTACCCGGCTGCATCATTACCAAAACGCCGACGAACCCGATGATAACGGCCAGCCACCGGCGCAATCCGACCACTTCTCCTAAAAACCAGATGGCGAAGATCGTCACGAAGAACGATTTAGCAAACCCGATGGCCACCGCATCGGCCAGCGGCATATGAATGACGGCGTAGAAAC
>JBCBYZ010000091.1:0-13884 GCA_039815595.1 Pseudomonadota bacterium
CCACCGAGACACCAAAAGCGGCTGCGGCAGACGCGACACCAAGACCGCCTGAACCTCCGCCAATGACACAAATATCGGGCTTGAGCGTGGTGGTCATTTGAAATCGCAATACTGTGGTTTTTGGGTCCACTGTACCTGCGGCGTGCTGTCACAAATTTCAACTGGAGGGTACCGTCACTGTTTTATGACGTAAGATGACGAAGATGAGAGAATGGCTTGATCGAATGCAGTGCGGATTAATTGACTCTTGACCTTTCCAGCGCTATTGCCCCCACTGATTTTCGGTTCTTGATCGGGCCGAACCCTCCCGTTTGTCGTTTTGCAGCCTGTCTGTCGCGGTTTTAAAGCACGGGTGTAGGATCGCGTTTGCGGTTCCAACGCATAAGGGTTCGTAGATCTTCGATCTTTTTGACAAGAGGGTCGGGCGCACGCCCGGCAAGCACTATGAAGCGCACTTATCAGCCAAGCCGCCTCGTTCGCAAACGCCGCCACGGTTTCCGCAGCCGCATGGCTACACCAGGCGGTCGTCGCGTGATCGCCAAGCGCCGCGCGCATGGCCGCAAAAAACTCTCTGCTTAAACGATACATCTGATTGGGGGCCTTTGTCCGGCAAATTGACCGGCCAACGCTATGGGGCAACAGATCAGCCAATTGGTGTGAGCCTGATTGGTTTTAGGGCGGACGTCTAAACAGCCATGTCCGTTTTCAGCAGCAATTTTAGTTCAAGCAGCAGTCGCCCTTGGCAGACGCTGAAAAAGCGTGCGGATTTCTTGGCCGCGCGTAACGGCATTCGCCTTCACGCATCAGCGTTTGTTTTGCAATGCTTGCACCGCTCCCTTCGACCAAGTGATCCGCCGACTGCCGCGTCTGACATTTGCCGTGTGGGCTTCACAGTCACTAAAAAAGTTGGAAACGCGGTTATGCGCAATCGTATAAAGCGGCGTTTGCGCGCGGCTTGCGACGCATTGGAGGCAAGCCGGTTCCCCGCCGACTGCGATTGTGTTCTCATTGCGCGCGCCAATGCAGTCGATATACCATTCGAGCGATTGGTTAGCAGCCTTGACGAAAGCCTGATCAAAGCGACCCGTCTTCATGTTGCAAAACGCACGGGTTCGGGGCAGAACCCGTGAAACCATCGGGGCGGCTATCGGCGGCTCCGCAATCCACCATCTCTTCCGTGTTGTCCGGTTTCGCCGGAAGCCGGGCCAGACGGGGTCCCAATGGACAATCAACGTAATTTTCTACTGGCGGCTGTCTTGTCGCTCGCCGTGGTTTTCGCTTGGCAGGCGTTCATCATTCAGCCTCGCATTGAGCGCGAGCGGGAAGCTGCCCGCATTGAAGCAGAACGCTTGGCCGGCCAGTCCAAGGACGTGGGCGTGGCCCAATCCGGCACCACAGCGCCAGCAGCCGGTACGCCCACACCGTCAACCGGCCAACCGAGTGTCAGTGACGCCGGCGTTGTCCCTGGTTCTCAGCAGGCACAGTCCAGCCCCGATACCGAGATACGCGTTCCGGTAAAAAGCGTAGCTTTGGAAGGCACAATCAACCTGCGCGGTGGCCGGATCGATGATCTGCGTTTGATGCGCTATCGCGAAACCGTTGAGGACGACAGCCCGGTCATTCAGTTTTTGAAACCGGCCCAAAACGAAGACGGTTTCTTCGCCGAATTGGGTTGGACGCAAGATGGCAGCAATGCAGATGTGCCCGGCCCCTCCACCAATTGGACGCTGGTTCAAGGCAATACGCTGACACCAACGACGCCGGTAACGCTGCGTTACCAGTCATCCAATGGCTTGGTGTTTAACCGAACAGTCGAGATGGACGAGAACTACATGTTCTCGTTTACAGATACGGTGTCTAACCCCTCTGCCTCGGACGTTGTGCTGCGCTCTTACGGACGATTGTCGCGCTACGGCGAACCGAAGACGGAAGGTATTTTCGTGCTCCACGAGGGCCTGATTGGCTCGGTTGTGGAAAACGAAGTCGATGAGATCGACTACAGCGATATCCGGGACGACAAACGGATCACCAAACCTTCTTCCAACACCGGTTGGATGGGCATGACGGACAAATACTGGGCTGCTGCGCTGATTCCCGGCACGCCTTTCGTCACCAATTACAGCTATTACAGCCAAGGCCGTCCCTTTTACCAAAGCGACTTTTTAAGCCAGCCCGTGACGGTGAGTGCAGGCGGTGAAGCGGTTGTGACCAACCGAGTGTTCGCCGGCGCCAAAAAGATGGAATTGATCGACGGCTACGAACAGAGCCTGTCCATTCCGCTTTTTTCAAACCTGATCGACTGGGGCTGGTTCTATTTTCTGACCAAGCCCCTCTTCGGCTTTATGAACTGGGTCTACCATCTCGTTGGTAACTTTGGCGTTGCCATTCTCATAGTGACGGTGGCGATCAAGGCGGTCTTTTTCCCGCTGGCCAACAAGTCCTATGCGTCTATGGCGAACATGAAAAAGGTTCAGCCGGAAATGACCCGTATCCGCGAGCAATTCGCGGATGACCGTCAGGCGCAGCAAAAAGCCATGATGGAACTGTACAAGAAAGAGAAGATCAATCCGGCAGCGGGCTGTTGGCCTGTGCTGATTCAAATCCCGGTGTTCTTCGCGCTTTATAAGGTGATCTACGTCACCATCGAGATGCGACACGCGCCGTTTTTTGGCTGGATTCAAGATCTTTCAGCGCCGGATCCAACCTCGATCTTCAATCTGTTCGGTCTTTTACCGTTCGATGTTCCGTTGTTCCTGATGATCGGCGTCTGGCCCCTGCTCATGGGCATCACGATGTTTGTCCAAATGCAAATGAACCCCGCACCGCCGGACCCAACCCAGCAGATGATCTTCAAATGGATGCCGGTGGTGTTCACCTTCATGCTGGCGACGTTCCCAGCCGGTCTCGTGATCTATTGGGCTTGGAACAACTTCTTATCGATCATTCAGCAGGGCGTGATCATGAAGCGCCAAGGCGCCAAGATTGAGCTTTGGGATAATCTCAAGGCCATGGTTGGCAGGGCGAAGAAAACCGCTGACTCGGGCTAGAGCGTGCCTGTGCTCTACCCATCTTGGGTTCGCTGATATCGATGCTTCTGGTGCTCAATCAAACCGTCTGCCACTTCCATGCGTTGCTTTCGCTGTGATGGAAGCGCTGAAACTCAGGGTGGAGGTGACATGAGCAGCAACGAATGGGAGTCAAATACCAGCACATGGTACGGCGCGCTTCCGGTTCGCCAAGGCTTCTCAGGTCTGACCGATACAAGCGCCTACCAGCCCATCCCCACAGAGTGGTTCTTAGCGGTGTCAGATATCGTTGGGTCCACAGACCTTCTGAATTCAGGACACTATAAAACAGTCAATACAATCGGTGCGTCGGTTTTGGCGGCTTTGATGAATGCGGTGGGGCACCGCGTTTTTCCCAGTCAATTTGGTGGAGACGGGGCGGTCGCTGCCTTTGGGCCGGGTGATCGCGCCGCCGTCACTCAAGCACTGGCCGCCATCTCTCGCTGGGCATGGGATGAGTTTGAAATCGACCTGCGCGTGGCCATCGTCCCGGTGAGCCATGTGCGCAAAGCAGGTTTGGACGTATCGGTGGCACGCCACTCCGCCTCTGCCAACGTGGATTACACCATGTTTGCAGGCGGCGGGGTCAGTTGGGCCGAGCGTGAGATGAAAACAGGCAATTCGGCTATTGCGCGTGCGGCGCCTGGTGTGGTCCCCGATCTCACCGGCCTCTCTTGTCGCTGGACACCCATTCCATCAGTTGCGGGTTCCATTGTCTCTTTGGTTGTGTCCGCCAACGAAGACGCCGATCCAAAAGTATTGGGCCATGTTCTGAAAGAAGTGCTGACCATCCTTGATCAATTGGTGGATGGTGGTCACCCAATCCCGTCAGAAGGTCCCGGTTATCAGTGGCCTCCCGAAGGATTGACCCTTGAGGCTAAGGCGAGCCTCGGCACCAAATCCCTCGCAAAGCGCAAGATGGAACTGTTGTTTGAGACGTTTGTGGCGTGGGTCTTCTTCAAGACCGGCATGAAAGCCGGTGGTTTCGATGCCCGACACTATGTGAAGACGACCGGTCGAAATGCGGACTTTCGCAAATTTGAGGACGGTCTCAAAATCACCGTAGACTGTTCCCCGACCGTTAAAGGCCAGATTATAGCTTGTCTCGATCAAGCTGAAAAATCGGGTCATTTGACATACGGTCTGTTCGAACAAGAAGCCGCTTTGCTCACCTGCATCGTACCGTCGGTGATGGAAGATGATCATTTTCACTATGTCGATGGAGCAGGCGGCGGCTACGCCATGGCGGCCAGTCAATTGAAAGCGAAATTGGCCGCGACATAAAGATTAATTTATATCGATTGTCACATCCAACGGCCCCTGCTAGGGAGCACACAATCGCTCTGCTTGTTTGCCCAAACTCTGTTTCAGGCAACGTTTAGACGCCCCAATTTATCATCATTCAGGACTGAGCTCATGACCGAAACGGCCGAACACGATTACATCGTAAAAGACATTTCTCTGGCCGAATTTGGCCGCAAAGAACTCGATATCGCTGAAACGGAAATGCCAGGCTTGATGTCCTTGCGCGAAGAGTTCGGGCAGTCCCAACCGCTTAAAGGCGCACGGATTGTCGGCTCGTTGCACATGACGATCCAAACCGCAGTTTTGATCGAGACTCTGACGGCGTTGGGCGCCGATGTGCGCTGGGCGTCGTGCAACATCTACTCCACTCAAGACCATGCGGCCGCAGCGATTGCCGCTGGCGGAACACCCGTTTTCGCGATCAAGGGCCAGACCTTGGAAGAGCATTGGGACTATCTCGATAAGTCTTTCATGTTTCCACAAGGCGCAAATCTAATCTTGGATGATGGCGGCGACGCCACGCTCTATGTCTTGCTGGGCGCCCGTGCGGAGGCTGGTGAAGATATCATCCAGGTGCCAACCTCTGAGGAAGAAGAAGTCATCAAGGCACAGATCCATAAGCGCATGAAAGCCAGCCCCGGCTGGTTCACCAAAACCCGCGATGCGATCAAAGGTGTGTCGGAAGAAACCACCACCGGCGTCCACCGCCTGTATGAGTTGTTTGAAAAAGGCCAGCTGCCGTTTCCCGCGATCAACGTGAACGACTCGGTCACTAAGTCAAAATTCGACAACAAATATGGCTGTAAAGAATCTCTGGTGGACGGCATTCGCCGCGCCACCGATACGATGATGGCCGGTAAGACCGCCGTTGTTTGCGGCTATGGCGATGTGGGCAAGGGCTCAGCCGCCTCATTGCGTGGCGCAGGTGCCCGGGTGAAGGTGACAGAAATCGACCCGATCTGCGCGCTGCAGGCGGCGATGGACGGTTTTGAGGTCACAACGTTGGAGGACTGCGTAAGCGACGCTGATATCTTCATCACCACCACCGGCAACAAAGACATCATCCGCATCGAACACATGCGCGAGATGAAAGACATGGCCATCGTTGGCAATATCGGACACTTCGATAACGAAATTCAGGTTGCCAACCTGCGCAATCTGAAAATGACAAACATCAAAGACCAAGTGGATATGTACGAAATGCCAAACGGCAACCGCATGATCCTGCTGTCTCAGGGCCGCTTGTTGAACCTGGGCAATGCCACAGGGCACCCATCCTTTGTGATGTCTGCCTCTTTCACCAACCAAGTGTTGGCGCAGATCGAATTGTGGACCAAGGGCGACCAATATGAGAACCAAGTCTACATCCTGCCCAAGCATCTGGATGAAAAAGTAGCTCGCCTCCATTTGGAGAAAATTGGCGTCAAGCTGACCGAACTTTCCAAGGAACAGGCGGACTATATTGGGGTCACAACCGAAGGTCCGTTCAAGCCCGAACACTACCGCTATTGAGCGCGAACCGATTGAAGGCAACGACATTGGCACCGTTAACCACGCGTTAACGGTGCTCCCGTCAGCATGGTGGTGATCAGACGATCTTGGCCAAGCTACGCCCCCGGAACTGGAGGTGCACTGGAAGTGCACTCGAAGTGACATGGAGGTAAATTCGATACCACAGTGCCGACAACTTCAGGTTCGGACGTGTTTTCTCGAATGACCGGCTTGTATCAGCTAATCTTGTGTGATTCTTAGCGACAATCATTCCGTGAGGGGTGTTTGCGACAGTAATTGACAAGGTCTGCCAGTGTTGCGTCTGGACCGAAGGACGGAGCGCGGCATGAAACGGCAAAAGTGCCGACAATCGATCTTGGCCCGCCGGGCAATCATGGCCTACGCCGCGCTACCCTTGTTGGGGTCAGCCGCCTACGCTCAAGGTCAGAAATCCACCCAAACGTCCATCGACCTGCCAGTAGAGCAGGCTGCCTTTTTGGACATCACGTCCCTAGACGCATTTGCCAACAGTGCTGTGATGTTTCCCATTTTCATGGGGGCCTTTGCGTTTGCCATGTGGTCGGCAACCTGGTTGATCCGCGAACGCAGACAGTTGGACCAGCGTCAGGGGGAATTGGCCCTTGAGAACGCTGATTTGCGCTCCCGTTACGAACGGGCACAAGCCCTTCTCAACATTCCTGATCAGCGCATTGTCATCTGGGACGGCCGGGAAGAAGGGCCTTTGTGTCGTGGCAGTCTCCCGCCCATCGCAGGGACGCCGGAACAGGAAAGCGCTTTCGTCGCTTTTGGCACATGGATGACAGCGCTTTCCGCGCAGGCCTTCGAGCAATCGGTTGAACGTCTGAGAAAACATGCAGAAGCATTTGACCTCACGGTTGAATCAAAAGGCGGCGGCCTGTTGGAGGCGCAGGGTCGCGCGTCCGGCTCCCACGCCTTCGTGAGGTTCATAAGCCTATCTGGCGACCGCGCGGCGTTGGCCGCTTTGGAAAGTCAGCATACCCGTTTGATCCAAACGACAGAAACCATGAAATCACTTCTGGAGGCGGTGCCATTCCCCGTCTGGCTGCGCAGCAAAGAGGGGCGGTTGACTTGGGCCAATGGCGCTTATGTCGATGCCGTAGACGGCACGTCTCTGGAAGCCGTCAGCGCACACGATTTGCACCTGTTGGACCAAAGCGAACGCGATAGCTTGAACCGTCGCCACGAAATCCCGTTGGAAGACGATGCCAAACTACACGGTATCGGCAGCGGATCGGTCCAACCGGTTCGCCAGCGCATTCCCGCAACAGTGCGCGGTGATCGTCGCACTTTGGATGTCAGTGAAATTTTGGGCGAGGAAGGTTACGCCGGGATCGCTGTGGACATGAGCGAAGTGGAAGAGGCCCGAAGCAATCTCCGTCGGGCCTTGGAAGGCCACACGGACACGCTCAATCAATTGGCAACCGCAGTTGCAATCTTCGACGAGAAGCAAAACCTGTCTTTCACCAACCGCGCTTTTGATGAGCTTTGGGGATTGAAGGATCTCAAAGTGCAACGTGATATCGCCAACGGACATTTGTTTGACGTTCTGCGCGAAGCCGGTCGCATTGCTGATCAGCCCGACTGGTCAAAATGGCGCAATACGCTCTTGGAGGTTTATGGCCAAAAAGACCTTACGGAGGACTGGTGGTATCTCCCGGACGGGCGCACCCTGCGGGTGGTGGCAACGCCGCACAAACAAGGCGGTGTAACATGGGTGTTTGAAAACATCACTGAACAGCTGGCTTTGGAAAGCCGGTTCATCGAACTCACAAAGGTTCAGGGTGAGACCCTCGATCAACTTGTGGAGGCTATTTGCGTCTTCTCTCCCAATGGTCGGCTCAAACTGTCGAACCCGGCGTTCCAGACTCTGTGGCGTTTGGGCGATGAAGATGTGGCTGCGGAAACACCGATTGACGTGTTGGCTGAACGTTGCAACGCGCTGAGCGAAGATAACGAATTCTGGCAAACCATCACCAACCACATCACTGGCGCGCTTGATCATAGAAAACCGCTCGACGGGCGCATGACCCTTCCGACGAATACAGTCCTCGACTACGCCTTGGTGCCCCTGCCCAATGGTCAATCCATGCTGAGCTTTGCCGATGTTTCGGCGAGCGTCAGCCTTGAACAAACCCTCACCGAGCGTAACGAGGCATTGGAAGCGGCTGAGCGTTTGAAAAACGCCTTCATCGAGCACGTGTCCTACGAGTTCCGCGCGCCGCTCACCTCAATCAAAGGGTTTGCGGAAACTCTACAAGCCCGCGTCTTCGGTCCGCTCAACGACAAACAAACCGAATATGTCGATCATATCGCATCGTCATCCGCTGTCTTGCAGGCGCTGGTGGACAATCTGCTGGACTTGGCGACGGTGGATGCTGGCATTATGGAGCTTGATCTCGAGCCGGTGTCCCTCCAAAGCGCGATCCACACTGCGGCCCGCAGCGTTGCCGAGCACCTTCAGGAACAGGGTGTTAAACTCTCCTTGAAGGCCGAGGCGTCCAACGGCACCAGCGCTGAACCGTCAACCTTCATCGCAGACTCCACGCGGGTGCAGCAGGTCCTGTTCAATCTGCTCAACAACGCCATCAATTTCTCGCCTGAAGGCAGTTCCATTGTTTTGGAAAGCGCATCGGATGCCGAAAGTGTGACTATCAGCATTACCGATTCAGGCCCCGGTATCCCGCAGGAGGCTCGTGAAAGCCTGTTTGACCGCTTCCGGGGTCGCGCTGGTGACGGGCGGCGTGGAGCCGGGCTGGGCCTCGCTATCGCCCGTTCGATGGTGCAACTGCACGGCGGATCATTGGAACTTGACACCACTCATTCCAACGGTGCGCGTTTCATCTGTAAGTTCCCAAAAGCAGGTGCCAACACAGTGTCAGCTTCTTCCGTTGCCGCTGAATAGGCGGGACAGGCGCCTCCCATGTCCGCCTCCGCATCTCATATCGTAGACTGCCCGGATCAAGCGGCCACGGAAGCCTTTGCCGTTGCTTTAGCCATGTGTTTGAGGGCGGGAGACGTGGTTGCCTTGTCTGGTACGGTTGGGGCAGGCAAATCCACTTTGGCCCGCGCGGCAATACGCAGTGCATTAGGCGATCTGGAAGCGGACGTCCCAAGCCCCACATTCACGCTTGTTCAGACTTACGAAGACGCCCGTCCGTTCCCGATCCTCCACGCGGACTTTTATCGGCTCAGCGATGTGCAAGAGGCTGATGAACTTGGGTTGGATGAAGCCCTTGAGATCGGTGCGATCCTGGTCGAATGGCCAGATCAAGTACCCGGTCTCCTGCCAAGGCGCACATTCGATATCACGATCCAAGATTATGGAAGAAACGATACGGATGGGCACAGTCGTCGATTGATAATTTTGGCTGACGATGCAGACTGGAAACGCTTAAAGCGCAGCCTCTTGATCAACGCGTTTCTGGCGAAACAAGGTTATGGCGAAGGTCAACGCGCGCCGTTGACAGGTGATGCATCCACCCGGGCTTATGAGACGGTGATGGCGAGCGGGTTTGATGGTGCACCGCCGATTGTGATGAACGCGCCGCGCCAGCCGGATGGTCCGCCCATCAAGGATGGAAAGCCTTACTCGCGAATCGCCCATCTGGCAGAGGATGTGTCTGCCTTCGTGGGCGTCACGCACATCCTTGAAGATGCCGGATTTAAGGTTCCTCGGATCATTGCATCTGACCTAGAAAATGGTTTCTTGCTGTGTGAAAACCTTGGTCAAGAAACGCCGCTGTTGAGTGATGGCACGCCTGATCCGCATCGCTATGGCTGGGCCGCTGAAACGCTGGCTGCCATTGCCGAGCGGGTTTGGTCATCCACTGTTACGTTTGAGGGGGACAAAGGCATCCAAGCCGAGCATACGATCCCGACCTATGACAAACTGGCCATGTCGATTGAAGTGGACCTGCTACCGAAATGGTTTGCGCCTTGGCGTATGAGTTCCGAATTGTCTCGAGACGCCGCTGCGGACTTTGCATCTATCTGGGACGATTTGATCGCCCGTTTGGAGGATCAACCCAAAACTCTGGTGTTGCGCGACTTTCATTCCCCCAACATCATCTGGTGCCCTGATGAGGAGGGCATTCGTCAAATTGGCTTGATCGATTTTCAGGACGCGGTGATCGGCCCCACCGCGTATGATGTTGCCTCGTTGGCACAGGACGCCCGTGTGCATGTGCCGGCGGACTTGGAAGCCGAACTGATCAGCCGTTACCTCAAGAACACTCCAAGTCAGGACCGTGATCTCTTTGAAGAAGGTTACGCGATCATGGCCGCACAGCGGGCGACAAAAATCCTTGGCATTTTCGTACGTTTGTCCAAACGGGACGGCAAAGACGCGTACTTGGCGCACATTCCGCGCATAGAGGCTGTCTTATCGCGCACCCTCAACCATCCGGTGCTTGCACCTTATAAAACTTGGTTCAACACTGTTTTGAAGACTTGAACTCGATTCCATTTTTGGGAACCCCGGTGCCGCAAAACGCATTAATTCCAACACATGTTGACCAGGCAGTTGTTTTATCGGCCGGTCTGGGCACGCGTATGCAACCCTTGACGCTGACCCGCCCCAAGCCGCTGATTCCGGTTGCTGGAAAAACCCTTCTTGATCACGCCCTAGACGCTCTCGACAGAGCAAATATCACCCACGCGGTCGTAAATGTGCACTATCTGGCGGACCAAATCGTGGACCACGTTCGCGGTCGAATCGCGCCAAAGGTTACAATCTCCGATGAACGAGAGCGGATTCTAGATTCCGGCGGCGGCATCGCGCAGGCGCAAACGCATCTCAATCCTGAGCCCTTCCTTGTTTTGAACGCAGATTCGTTTTGGCTGGATCGGCATCAACTGGCTCTCACCCAGATGATCGCAATGTTCGATCCAACACAGATGGACATGCTGATGTTGGTGGCACGTCATGAAGATTCGGTTGGATTTGCCGGTGCAGGCGATTTTTTCATGGATGAGACCGGGCGTTTGACCAGGCGTGGATCAGCCGCGACTGCGCCGTGTAACTATGCCGGTGCTGTGTTGATGCGGCCGGGTTTGTTTGATGCTTGGTCCGGTGAACCGTTTTCTCTCAACTGTACATTTGATGATGCTATTGCCCATGGGCGCCTGCACGGTCTGTGGTTGGATGGCTTATGGCTGCACGTTGGCACGCCGCAGGCGATTGGTGACGCGGAGGCGTCTATTGATGGGTTCAGAAACGGCGGGACGTCACCCTCCGTTTCGGCTGGCTCATGACGCAAGTCCCAAGGGTTTTTTCCATTCCGCCGGCCGCGCCGTTTTTGCCCACGCTGGTGGATGCATTGGTTCAGGGCCAGCTGATTGAAGGCTTTTGTCCGTTGGACGATCCCTTGGCGCTCTCCACGGCCACCATTTGGGTGCCGACCCGCCGCGCGGCCCGTGCGCTCATCACCGCGTTTTCTCAACGATTGGAGCCTAAGGGCATTTTGCTCCCGATGATCCGCACTTTAGGCGATGCGGATGATGATGATCTGGCAGGCAATGCCGACCCAAGCTTCGAAACGGCTATTGACCCGATAGAGCGGCAAATTCTGCTGTCTCAGATGATCTATGCTTGGTCGGACACGATGAACGCGGCCTCCCGCAGCCTGTTTCAGGGATCAGAAGTTCTGGTGCCGTCTTCCAAATCAGACGCACTGTGGTTTGCGGCCGACTTAGCGCGGTTGATCGACACGGTGGCGACTGAGGGTACGGATTGGGCAGCCCTTAAAACCATCGTGCCGGAGGATTACGGTGGTTGGTGGGAACTCACTCTCGAGTTTCTAAAGATTGCTACCGAGACATGGCCAAAGGTGCTGGGAGAACGGCAGGCGCAGGACGGTGCCACTCTGCGTGTGGAGCAATTGCGCCAACAAGCTAAACGGTATGCCGAAGAGGGCAGCGCTGGTCCTGTCATAGCCGCCGGATCCACCGGGTCCATCCCTGCCACGGCAAACCTGTTAAAGACGATTGCCAATCTACCGAATGGTGCTGTCATTCTCCCCGGTCTTGACCGGGATCTGGAAGAAGAGACGTGGCAAAAAGTCGATCTGCCGGAACGCGGCCACGACGACGTTTCCGCCGCGCAGGGTCATCCGCAGTTCGGTCTCAAACGCCTGTTGGAACATTTTGGGTGTTCTCGTGGAGACGTCGTGCATCTCGGCGGGATGGATGACACGTCTGCGGGATATGCTCGGGTGCGAGAACTTCTCATCAGCGAAGCCATGCGCCCGGCCCATGCCACGGATCGGTGGCTCGCTCGGGTGTCTGCGTTTTCGGAGGATCAACGGGCCCAAGCCCTTGGCTCAGTGGCGGTCATGGAGGCGGAAAACGAGCGAGCAGAAGCGCTGGTCATCGCCGTCGCGCTGCGGGATACACTGGCTAAGCCCGATGCGACGGCAGCTCTGGTCACGCCGGATCGCAACCTCGCTAGACGTGTTGCGGTGGAGCTCACCCGTTTCGGCATCGATGTGGACGACTCTGCCGGGCAGCCGCTGGCCAACCGATCCGTTACGGCACTGGTCCGCTTCATAGCGCAGATGGCGTTTGAGCCTGCTGACCCGGTCGCTCTGGCGAGTTTTATCAAGCACCCATTGGTGCGCTTTGGTTTGTCCAAACCGCAAGCGGCGCGAGCGGGGCAGTTAATTGAAGTTGCGGTCATACGAGGTGCTTTGGTTCCGCCGAGTCCGGACGGTTTGAGAGTGTTGGTGGCGGAGGTACAAGCCCAAGCCCATCTGGAGATCGAACGGCAAACGGGCGAAACGCCTGTGGTGCGGTCTTCGGGCGGTGGGTCCCGTTTGCCCAAAGTCATCACCAGTTTTTCGGTGCAAGACTGGCAAGCCGCGGAACACATCGCCAAAACGATTGAGCGCCTTTTTGCGGGTTCAGGGCGTGAAAGCTCGATGGGCAATGAAGAATTGCCGTTGGATGATCTGGTCCAACAAGTCCTATCGATCCTCGATACCGTGTGTACGGATGCCGATGGGACGATCATTCGCTCCCATGCCGGATTGGACGGCGACAGCGATCAAGCCGAAGAAGACACAGTCTTGCGCGAAACGCTGGCTTCCATCGCCAAGGGCGGCAGCACTATGATGATCCGCCCGGCGGACTTTCGTGCCTGTTTCGATGCCTTGATCGCTGCGCCTACAGTGCGTAAGCGAACGCAAGGGATGCCGCGTGTTGCAATCTTGGGGCCGATTGAGGCCCGCCTGCAAAACTATGATCGCATTGTTTTGGGTGGCCTCAGCGATGGCGTCTGGCCTGCCAGCCCCAGCGGTGATCCGTTTTTGTCCCGTCCCATGAAGATCGCGCTTGGGTTGCCGGCTCCGGAGCGCCGCATCGGTTTGGCGGCCCACGATTTTCAAATGCTGTCGGGTGTTGAAGACTTGGTCCTGTCCCGGTCACACCGTGTGGAGGACACGCCCCTTTTGCCATCGCGCTGGCTGCAACGTTTGGAAATGATAGCCGGTGAAAACACCAGCAAGGCGATGAAAGCCCGGGGCACTCGGTTCTTGAGCTGGGCCCGTCAGATGGATGCTCCGTCCGGATCACCAGCTACCATAAACCGTCCCCAACCCATGCCACCGGTGCATGTCCGGCCCAAGCGCCTATCTGTCACCGAGATCGAGACATGGATCGCCGATCCTTACGCGATCTACGCCAAACATGTTTTGAAACTGCAGCCTTTGGAGCCGTTGATCCGCCAACCGGACGCGCGTGAAAAGGGCGTGCTCTACCACCGCGTGATGGAGGATTTTGTCATCCATCGGCTGGATGTTACTGCGCGCACTGCGTTTGACGATCATCTGCAAGTGGCCAAATACGCGTTTGATGCCGAAGAATTGGCCGACGATGTGATGACGGTCTGGCTGCACCGGTTCAGCGATGCCCTTAAACCCTATCTGGAATGGCAGGCCGAGCGTGTGCCCACCACACGCGCCATTGAGGTCGAGTTGTTTGGCCG
>JBCBYZ010000151.1:0-7050 GCA_039815595.1 Pseudomonadota bacterium
GCATCCGCATGACCGCGCTTTTGTAACTCATAATCCGAGGGCGTCACACTCTCAGAAACATCCGCCGCCATGCAAAGCAACATATCCACCTCGGGCTTGGCGGTGTTTTCATTTGCGTGTGCCGCAAGCACTGACACAAACACAAGAGCCAAACTCACAACCAAGACCGGGAGCAATGCAGGCCTTATCGACGCCAATTCGAACGCGCGAACCGCAATTTGAGAAGTTCCAAAAAACTGTGCCATCAGTCCATTCCCAATATTTCACGTAAACCTGCTGAGAGCAGTGTTCCACGGGCAGTGGAATTCTCCAAGTCAGAGCCATTTAGGAGACGCTTATCAATCGTGGATCACGTCAAGAAGGCCCGGCTAAACCTGATCACGCACCACCGAAAAACAAAGCACGTCTCAACTCCTACTGGAGCGCCTGACATGCGGATTTCACCAGTCGCCGAAGCCATTGGTGGGCAGGGTCTTGGGTGAACCGTTCGTGCCAGATTTGTGACACGGTAAACGACGGAGTTTGAAGCTCAACCGGCAGTGGCAGCAGTTTGAGATCATTCGTCATAACCTGCAGAGCAAGGCGTTCCGGCACTATGATGATGAGATCGGTGGGCGCGATGACTGCATTAATCGTCATAAACTGCGTGATCCGAAGCGCTATCGTTCGTTTCAATCCATGCTCCCGCAGCACATCGTCTATCCGGCCACCGCCCCTGCCCGTGATGCTCAATAGAGCGTGGGATGCGGCGGCAAAGTCCTTTAACTCCATAGTCTTTTGAAACACCGGATGGCCCTTGCGCATCAGGCAGACCTGGCGATCATCAAACAGCGCCTGCGCCGCAACATTGTAGAGAACGGGCCCATCGTCCACGACGCCGAAGCCCAAAGAGATTTTGCCCTCACAAAGATCCGATATGCCTGTTGCTGAGAGGTTCTCCAAGTCGACCTCAACATTGGGAGCCAGGTTGAACACCTGACCGAGAACTGTTGGCATAACCATCTGCGCAACATAGTCCGGAGCCATAATGCGGAAATGGTCCCGCGCATTGGATGGATCAAACGCCTGCGGCCGGAACACTTGCGACACCTTTGCTAACGCAGCCCGGACGGGCTCGCGAAGCGCCTCCCCTCGAGGTGTGAGAACCATGCCACGCCCCGACCGCACCAAAAGCGGGTCTTTGATGACATATTGCAAGCGGTTGAGCGCCCGGCTCATCGCGGGTTGAGACAGGTTGGCAAGCCCTGCCGCTTTGCTCACACTTTCCGTCTCCAACAGCGCGTTCAACGCCTTGAGGAGGTTGAGATCGATGTTGCTTATATTCGCTTCATGCATGATTTAGATATAAATCATGCATTAGAGTAATTCAATTTCCGCTCCTAGGTTGGCTTTATCGAACCCAAACCAACCAAGGAGACCTCATCATGTTCGTTATTTCTGGAGCCACCGGCAACACAGGCTCTGTTGCCGCCCAAACCCTGCTCGACCAAGGCCAACCTGTTCGGGTGATCGTACGCTCAGAAGAAAAAGGCGCACCGTGGGCCGCCAAAGGCGCCGAAGTTGCCATCGCTGAAATCATGGATATCGATGCGATGACCAAAGCACTGGAAGGAGCAAGCGGCGCTTATTTTATGTTGCCCCCGGACCTCTCAAATGAAGACTTTCTGGGCGACAGCCAAAGACGGGCAAAAGCCATTGTAGAGGCTGCCACCGCCGCCCGCCTGCCCCACGCTGTGGTGCTGTCATCAGTCGGCGCACAACACAGCGACAAGGTTGGGCCCATCTCAACAATCGGCAACTTGGAAAGGATGCTCTTGGCGGCATCCATCCCCCTCACCGCTGTCCGGCCCGGCTACTTTCTGGAAAACATTTACGATGTGATGCCAGCGGTGCTTCACGAAGGCATCTTTCCCAGCATGATCCAACCTTTGGATAAGAAGATCGATATGGTCGCCACAAAAGACATTGGGTTGACGGTTGCTGATGTGCTGGTCGATCCAACACCGGTCGCCCACCGGGTGGTCGAACTAAAAGGCGCGGATCAATATTCCGCCGAAGACATCGCAGCCGCGCTGTCCAAGTCACTTGACCGTCCAATCCACGCCGTTCCGGTCCCAAGTGAGGCTTGGATAAACACGCTCAAACAGGCCGGTCTTTCCCAACAGTCCGCGGAAACCATGGCGGAGATGCACGAGAGCATCAACTCCGGCCGCATCGCGTTTCTTGACCCCAATGCAAAAGTAGCCTCCACCGACTTGGCAAGCTTTGTTGAGAGACTTGTCGCATAGCGCCGTTCCCATTCAAGCGGACTCTTTGGAGCGAAAGAAACCGCTTCAAAACTAAAAATTAGAGACAATCAGCGCCCTAAAGAAGCGGTGATTACCTCTGAACCTCATCTCTTTGGACGGACTGCCCGACTTTCGGGCGGGCCGCTCAGCCGGCGGGTCATGTCACTCTAAGCCATAGTTTTTTGCACTGTTGGTCAGCGCCTTCACATTCAAAGTCCAGCATCTACGCTAAAGAATCACGGGGCATTTGAACCGTACAACGACCCACCCTTGACCCACAGTCTCCCTTCCCGTCCACTACGCTCCAAAAACCATTTGGGAGGATGGGCTATGGCAGACGCTTTGGGAGACGGTGCGGAATTTGACTATGTTGTTTTGGGCGGAGGGTCCGGCGGTTGCACGGTTGCGTCGAGGCTCAGCGAAGACCCTTCGGTCAGCGTCTGTTTGGTTGAAGCGGGTGGCGACGGGTCCAGCGTTCTGTTTCGCGCTCCTGCGGCCATCGCTGCGATTTTGCCAACACCGTTTCACAACTGGGCCTATAAGACGACGCCTCAAGCCGGGCTAAACGGTCGGCGCGGCTACCAACCGCGGGGTCGCGTTTTGGGTGGGTCCAGCGCCATCAACGCCATGTTGTATGTGCGTGGTCACAAGACCGACTATGACGAGTGGCGCGATCTGGGAAATCCCGGCTGGGGTTTTGAGGACGTGCTGCCTTACTTCAAAAAATCGGAGGGCAATGCCCGCGGTGCGGATGATCTGCATGGCGGCGACGGCCCGCTGTCAGTGCAAAATCAGCGCTCGCCAAAGCCAATCTCTGAAGCGTTCATTGAAGCTGGTCGGCAGACGCAGATTCCGGTCAATGAGGATTTCAACGGCGAAACTCAAGAGGGCATCGGCCACTATCAGGTAACCCAGCGCGACGGCGTGCGCTGTAGCGCTGCCGTTGCCTATATCACGCCCAACCTGCACCGGCCCAATCTGCATGTCATCACCAAAGCGCGGGCGCAAAAGGTGATCATAGAAAACGGTCGCGCCACCGGCGCTGTGGTGGAGGTGTCGGGGAAAATCCGTACGATTAAGGCGCGGCGCGAAATCGTACTGGCCGGTGGCGCGTTTGGCACACCCCAATTGCTCATGCTATCCGGCATCGGTCCGGCTGACCACCTGCGCCAAATGGCTGTGGAAGTGCTCCAAAACAGCCCACATGTGGGCCAAAACCTGCAGGACCATGTGGACTACATCGCAGCCTACAAGTCCAAACGGCGCGATGTGTGGGGCCTATCCGCTGGTGGAACGGTGGATTTGATCAAGGCGATCTTCGAATGGCGCAAGTCCAAGACCGGCGCGCTAACAACCCCGTTTGCTGAGGGTGGCGCGTTTTTGAAGTCCGACCCTTCGATAGACCGCCCGGATTTGCAGCTGCACTTTGTGGTGGGCATCGTGGACGATCACATGCGCAAATTGCATCTGGGCCACGGCTTTTCCTGCCATGTCTGCGTGCTGCGGCCCAAGAGCCGGGGATCCGTGAAACTGTCATCGCCGGACGTCAAGAAAGCGCCGGAAATCGATATGGGTTTTTACAGCGAGCGGGAGGATCTGGACCTCATGCTCAAGGGCTTCAAACGCATGCGCCAGATTTTGGAGGCGCCAGCCCTCGCACCTTGGCGGCACAAGGAATTGTATACCGAAGGTGTCGATGAAGACGCATCGCTCAAGACGATCATCCAAAACCGGTCTGACACCGTCTACCACCCTGTCGGCACCTGCCGCATGGGGAGCGATGAAGACGCCGTGGTCGACCCGCACCTGCGTGTGCGCGGTGTCGATGGTCTGCGGATCGCAGACGCGTCCATCATGCCGCGTATCGTTGGCGGCAACACCAATGCGCCCACCATCATGATCGCAGAAAAATGCGCACATATGATGCGCGCGGCGGGTTGAACTCTTGCCCTAACCATTCTCCCCAAACCAGGCAATATCCAGCGTGGCCGCTTCGCCAAAACTCTCCCCGCTGGTCATCGCGCGGCGCATGATGTCCCACGCGGCATAGGGCTGGGCGATCACTGGCATGGGGTCTCGCCAAGCGAAATTCACTTCCTTGCCGGTCAGCAGCGTCTTCATTTTATGGCCATAGCCTCGGCCGCGTCGAAACATGGAGCCCTGGATTTCCGTCAGCAGTGGCCAGAACTGGTGCATGACGGTCGGCTCGCGAAACGCGAGCGCTTGGCGCATCTCCGGCTCCAATATCGCGCTGGCGAGACTGTCCGCCGTCACAAAATGAATGCCGCTGGTCGCCCGCGGATTGCACTCGATAGCGCATGGCGCTCCATCTTCGTTGTCAACAAAGTCAAAAGAGATGAATCCGGTATGCTGGGTCTCCGCGATAAAACGCGCGGCCCAGTTTTCCTGTTCCACAGCACCCGTTAATCGCTCAAACGCCACGGCCACTGTGTCCGACACCACCACGGGTCGATAGACCACGGTGCCGATCGCCCTACCCTCATGGGCGATGGAGAATGTGCTGCTGTGCCCCCCGTTCAACGCCCGCTGTACGAGGATATCCTCCGAACGTGTATCAGGCAGTGCCGCACCCTTGGTAACACGTTCCAACCCCTGTCCAGAACACGTCAGCGCCGGTTTGACGATCACATCGCCGTCCGCAACCAACGCCCGCGCAGCATCGCTGCCCAGAAGGTCCGTCTGCGGTACGCTAAGACCCAGCGAGGCAGCGAGCCGGTTAAACCGGAACTTGTCGTGCAGCGGCAACAATACGTCATGGTCCAACCCAAACCAACGCACACTGTCGGGCAGCGACGGCACGATGCGCGAGGCGTGCATTATCTCTTCCGACACTGGCACGACCAGCGACACACCTTCGTCCGCAACGATCCGCAAAAGCGCCTGCTGATAGGCTGCAGCGTCATGGTTGGGCGCGGGCGTGGCAACGCTATTGGAGACACTGCGCGACAACCCGCACAGGTGTTTGGAGGACGGCTCCGCCACCACAACCCGCCATCCGGCGACGGACAGGGCACGGCAAATGTCCAGGCCTTTGGGAAGCCGTCCCAGCGTCACCAAGGCGGTTTTCACGCAGGCAGGCTCCCGGGGCGGGCATCAGCCTTGTCCTCGGCAGACACGGGCGCTTTGCGGCTATACCGCGCGCGTATTTTGCGTTGGTGATAGATGATCAGTGACACGCCCGTAACGAGCGGTATGGACCACAGCACCGGGCTCAGCGCCGCCTGCGGCATCAGCCGCACCGCGCCGAACGCGAGGAACGCGGTGTAAACAGAAATACCCGCCCCCACCAACGCCTTCACGTGCTCCAACTGCCAGTCGAACGGACCGGGCTTCGCCTTCATCAAAAACCACATATTGGTGGCAACTGTCGCGAACCCGACAAACGAAATTGCGATCATCAGCACTTGGCCAATCAACAAGCCCTGCACCAAACAGTTGAGCGCCGACACCGCCACCAGCACTTGCAAGGTGAGATTGCGCCACTCCCAATTGCCCGCATAAGCCCGCTTCAAAAACGCCACCTGCCAGCCATACCAAGCCAGATTGATGGTCAGCAGCGCGAGATACAGCATCATCCAGCCGAAGATCCCGCGCACCAAGGCGGCATCGGTGAACTTGGGGTGCGTTTCCAGCGGCCAAGTGAGCGTGGTCAGCGATATGCCCACCGCAAAAAAACCGGTCGCGATCATCAAATTAGTGAACACCCGCCCCACCCGCACGTGCCGCGAACCGCCCTTGGTGGAGGCGACGGGCACCCAAAACGCCACAAGACCGATCGCGCCGGTGAGAATGTGGCAGGCAACCAAGATGTGAAACACATCAAATTCGAGCAGGGGCTCTGTCATGGAATTACGCTCATCGTGCAGGCGGCATCGGCTCCGGCCCTACAGTACGTCACAATTCTAGACATTCCAAGTTGTCATTTTTATTGGACACCTATCCTCATCAAAGGCAAAGTGCCGCCATGCACGACACAGGCTTTACACCGCTCATGGATTCCCAAGCCAGCGCCGGGGCTGCGGCCCCCAAGCCAGACGATGGCGGAGACAGCGCACCTGCCCTCCCCGTCTCACTGTTTAAGCCACCACGGCCAAAATCTCTCGGCCCGCTCAACGCGCTGCTCCGCGCTGCGATCACCCGCAACGGCAATCTCATCGGCCTGCTGCCCAAACAGGCTTATAAGATGGCCATCGGCAATCTGGGCTATTCCCGCCGCTCCATCGTCATCGTCAATGATCCCGGCCTTGTCCGCTCCATCCTGACGGACCCCACCAACATCTACCCCAAAAACGATCTCATGGTGGGCGCACTCGCTCCGCTGGTGGGGGACTCCGTATTTGTCTCCTCAGGCGCGCCGTGGAAGCGCCAGCGGGCCATGATCGCACCCGCCTTCACCCACATGAAACTCGACCTCGCCTTCAAGGCCATGGAAGCGGCGGCGGACGATTTCGACGCCACACTCAAGGCACGCGTAAAGACCGGCGAGACCTTCTCCCTCGATCTGGCAATGAGCCACCTGACGGCGGACGTGATCTGCCGCACGGTGTTTTCCACCAGCCTCGCATCAGACACCGCAAAGGAGGTCTACGAGTCCTTCTCCCTGTTTGAGCGCAGCGTGGCCCATGTGGAAATCCGCCGCCTGATCATGGACCCGCCCTGGACCGACATTCCCCAACATAAGTCCGTTCTGGACGCCTGCGAACGCATCCGCACGCGGCTGGGCGAACTGGTGGACCGGCAC
>JBCBYZ010000127.1:0-9625 GCA_039815595.1 Pseudomonadota bacterium
CAATGCCACCCTGCCAACAAGCCGTTGGCAAAACAGACTTTTGTTGTATGTTAGCCCGCAAATGCGCTCGGACGGGGCGCAGCGAAAGCCAGCAGATGGACCACCTCAAAACAATACCGCTTTTGGCCGGTTTGGATTCTGATCTTTGCGATGGGTTTTCAAAACGGTGCGCTTGGCGCACGTATCAGCCGCACGAACTGATCATCGATCACCATGAACAATCGCACGATGTACGCTTCATAATCACGGGGTCCGCGCGCATTGTGGTGCGCATGGTGGAAGGCCGCGAAGTGATCTTCAACGATTGCAACGCCGGGGAATTTTTTGGCGAATTGGCTGCCATTGATGGTGGAGCACGCTCGGCCAGCGTGACCGCCGTCACGAAAGTGCGCCTGTGCATCATGCCGCAGGCCGTTTTCAAGGAGATTTGCGACTGCGCGCCTGAAATTGCCTGGCGGATCATGAACCATTTGGTCGCCAACATCCGCAGACTGTCCGACCGGCTCTCAGAGTTCAGTTTTTTGAAAGCAAAACACAGGCTCTATGCAGAGCTTTTGCGGCTGTCCCGACCCCGGCAGTTGGCACAAACAGGTGCGGATGATGACGCACCCAACGCCCAACGCATTATATCCCCCGCACCACCGCAAAGCGATATCGCCGACCGGATCGCCAGTCGTCGGGAAATCGTGTCGCGCGAGATGAAGGCCTTGGAACGCATTGGGGTTTTGGAACGCTCCAAAGGCGGAGTCATCATTGCCGACCCCGACCGGCTGCAGCGCATGGCATCGGAGGGTTGGAACTAGAGCCCTATTCCTCGCGCCCCTATTCCTCGCGGAAGGCTCGGCTGAAGGAATCCGTCAATGGCTTTCCAAGATATTCGAAGAAGGTTCGATCACCCGTCTTGATGTACGTCTCGACCGGCATGCCGGGGAATATCCGGTCGCTCGTGAGTTCGGCTGGTAAGGTGTCTGCAATTTTCAGCCGTGCGGAATAGTACACTTCGTTGGTGGCCGGATCGGTCAGGCGGTCCGCAGATACATAGCTGACTGTGCCCAAAACCTCGGGCGTTGTGCGGGCGTTAAGGGCGGAAAAACGCAAATTGGCTCCCTGACCAACGCGCACCACATCCACGTCCAGCGGGTTCAACCGCGCTTCGATGATCAGCTCACCACCGGTTGGCAGCAGTTCCAACAATTCCTCGCCGCGCTGCACGACACTGCCTGGTGTGTTTTTGTTGATACGCACGACCACGCCATCAGAAGGCGCGCGGATGACGACCCGTTGCAAGATGTTTTCGGCGTTCAAGATTTGCTGCTCGGCGTCGGCAATCGTGCGACGGACCTCGTTGAGCGCGGTCACGGCCTTTTCTGCCGCTTCCGCACGCAGGCTCACTTGTCTTTGGCGTGCCTCGACAATCGACGTGCGTGCCCGCCCCAAGGACGCCACCAGTTCACCGACCCTGCCCCGCAGTTCTGACCGGTTTCTGCGCAGGCGCAACACTTCGGAACGGTTGGTCAATTGCTGGTCCAACAAGGCCTGTTTGACAGCAATTTCTTCTTCGAGGACCGAAATCTGTTCACGGGTCGCCAATATCTGGGCCTGTAACCCCCTTATCTGGTCTTGAGATGCGCGCATCTGCTGGTCGAGCACACCCAGCTCGCTTTTGGTCAGCGCCTTGCGTTTCTCAAACTCGTTGCGTTGTTCCTGCAAGCTTTCTTCCATGCCCACTTCCCGCACGGAGCGGGTCAGTTCGTCGTCAAAAGAAAGTGTAGCATCGTCGCGTTCCGCCTTAAGCCTGGCTGCTTGCAACCGCGCGGCGATGAGCGCTTTTTTAACACGATCACGGGTGGACTGGGCTTGGGTGGGATCCAAGCGAATGAGCGCCTGGCCAGCCGCTACGCTGTCCCCTTCCTTGACCAAGAGCGCTTCGATGACACCCCCCTCCAGGTGTTGGATGGTCTGGTTTTGACCGCTGGCGGCCACGATGCCCGGCGCGATGGCTGCACCCGTCAAAGGTGCCATGATGGCCCACACCACAAAGCCGCCAAAGAACGCCGCAAGAACCAAAAGACCAACAATCGAGGGACCGCCGATCCCGGTCTTCACAGTATCGGACCAACTGTCTGTTTTGCTGGGTTTCGGTTTTGTGTCAGAGAGCTCGTTTTGCTTCGCCTGTTTGATCAAACGGGCATGGTCGGCGTTGCCGGGGATAGCCTTCGAGGCCGGTATGCGTTTGGGTTTGATCCGTCCGAGTTCTTCACTCATGACGCTTTCCTTCCGGCGATAGAGTTCGCAGACACGGTTTTGCCAGCGATAGGCCGTCCATTGCCGGTGATTCCCGCCTTGGATTGTGCACCTGTCTTGGGCGAACCCGCCTTTTCCTCCCGCGCCTTTTGGAGGGCGGTGATGAAGTCCTCTCGACTGCCAAAGAAGTCCACAGCGCCCGAATGCAGCCGCAGCACTTTATCGACAGCACGCAGAACTTGTTTACGCTGGGTAATGATAACGGTTGTCACACCGGCATCCCGCGCACTGAGCAAGGCGCGGTGGAGCGCAATTTCGCCTTCCTCATCCAAGTTGGCATTGGGCTCGTCCAGAACCATCACCCGGGGGTTTCCGTAGAAGGCCCGGGCCAGCGCTATGCGTTGCTTCTGGCCGCCGGAAAGGCCGGTGCCACCCGGACCAACCAACGTGTCGTATCCGTTCGGCAACCGTTGAATGAGTTCATGAACCTGTGCCTTGCGGGCAGCAGCCAGCACGGCAGCATCATCCGGCGTGGACGACAGACGGGCGATGTTATCGCGCACCGTGCCGGGAAAGAGTTCAACCTCTTGTCCGACATACCCAATATGGGTGCCTAGATCGGTCAGGTCCCAGTCCGCAAGGCTCGACCCGTCCAGCCGTACAGAACCCGTATTGGGGCGCTGCGCACCCACCAAAAGACGTGCTAGGGTAGACTTGCCCGATCCGGATGGACCGACCACCCCCAATAAATCGCCCGGCATCAAACGAAACGAGACACGATTGAGAAGCGGCGGACGGGAAATGCCCTCCGGGGCCATCACCAACGCGCTTGAAACCGTAATTTCGCCCTTCGGTGCGGGCTACCGGGTGCGGGTCTGGGGTGTTTGATGACTTTGCAGAGCTGTGCTCAGGCTTTCCCAACTCTTGCGGGTTATGCCGAACTGTTTCCACACAGCGATCACCTGATCGATGGGTTGGAGTGCACGGCCAGAAATAATGGAAGCGGCAAAAATCATGCCTGCAGTCATCTGCTCTTGAAGAACCAGCCATGCACCGATGCCTAGGATGGCCACTTGAAGACCCATGCGAAGCGATTTTGACAGGCCGGTTACCAAGGCATTTCGCGTATCTACGACGGCCTGTGATGTCAGCGAAGACGCGGCTTGTTTGCCCCAAGCAGCGATGCCGTTTTCCGTCATTCCCATGGCTCGAACTGTGGTGCCGTTGGCGCTCAACGCTTGTGCGGTCGCCAGCGCCCCACCCTGTTGAGCCAAATACTCTGTGGTTGGGCGTGCGGTGAGCCACTGGTTGGCCGCAGCAAGACCCAAAAGCACAACCGCACCGCCAATCGTGACCCAAAAAATGGTTGGGTGGATGAAATAGAGAATGGCGATGAAGATTGGTGCGAAGGGCAGGTCCATGAGGGAAAACATGGCCCGCGAAGAAATGAAGGCCCGCACGGTGGCGAGATCGCGCATCGCGCCCGCTTCCACCCCGGCAGATGCGGGCGTATTTCCGCCGCCCAGCGAGACGCGCAAGGCGGCAGGCCCTAAGCCGGTTTCCAAAGCGGCGGCGGCGCGGGACGCCATGACGCCCCGAACCGCCTCAAGAATGCCCAACACCAAAAGCGCGGCACCGGCGATCAAAGATAGGAAGATCAGCGTATCCATACTGCGGGACGGCAAAATGCGATCGTAAATCTGCAGCATGTAGAGCGGCATGGTCAGCAACAGCAGGTTTACCACCAGCGAGAAACCGCCAATCGCCCAAAGAACGCTGATGAAGCGTTTGCGTGCTTTTTCCAGTTCGCTCACTCAATCCCCCAAAGTGTCATTCAATCCGCCCGCCAAAGACTGGGAGACTAAGACGTGAAAGTGAAGACTTTTAACCATAGCGCCATTGAGACACAAAAAACCCCGGCTGCAGTGTGCAACCGGGGCCTTCCCAGGCTCCCTTTGTCTGGGAAAACGCGGGACGCGCAAGCGCGTCCGCGACGTTATTTCTTGGCTGCTGCGACCATCGCATCGCGAATTTCGGTCAGCAGTTGAATGTCAGCCGGTGGTGCAGCGGGCTCGGCTGGCGCTTCTTCTTCCTTGCGGCGCATGTTGTTCACGCCTTTGACCATCAAGAACACGATAAACGCGATGATCAGGAAGTTCACCACAGCGGTGATGAAGCTGCCATAGGCCAAAACAGCGCCCTGCTCTTTTGCAGCTTCCAAGGACGTTGCAGTGACCTCACTGCCGAGTGGCAGGAAGTAATTTGAGAAGTCCAAACCACCGAAGATTGCGCCGATGATTGGCATGAAAACGTCTGCGACAAGCGATGCCGTAATGGCGGCGAATGCAGCGCCAATGATCACACCAACGGCGAGATCCATGACATTGCCTTTTGCAATAAATTCTTTGAATTCGTTAATCACTGGATAGCTTCCCTCTTTATCCAAGTTGAATTTATGCGGAGAAACTCTCCACACGCCACCGGTAACACAGTTGCTAACTTTAGGTAACTTACACTCGATTTGTCCAAATTTTTGGACACTTACGCTTGGCATTGCGTGCCTGCACGCCCGCAGAAGCCCCGCCGTTGAGGCCGCGATTGGACAGATGCCATTGTCTATGGTGTTTTGCTTGGAAAGGCCTGCGTATGGGAGGGAGCCATGCAAGGTTGGGGAGTTATACTAGCAGCCATCTGCTATCTGCTATGCCTGTTTGTGGTCGCCAGTTTGGGAGATCGCTGGGGCCGCAAGCGCCGTTTAGGCGGCCGTCCAATCATCTATTCTTTGGCACTCGCCATCTATTGCACGTCGTGGACGTTCTTTGGTTCCGTCGGTTTGGCGGCCACATCGGGCCTGGATTTCTTGGCCATCTATGTCGGCCCAATCCTGATGTTGACGGTTGGCTTTCCACTTTTCAGCCACATCGTTTCAATAGCCAAGGGCGAGCGGATCACCTCCATCGCCGATTTTCTTGCATCGCGCTACGGCAAGAGCACCGCCGTTGGCGTGGTGGCCACGCTGATCGCCGTGGTTGGAACTGTGCCTTACATAGCGCTGCAACTGAAAGCGATCTCAACCTCAGTTGAAACCATGGTCACCGCTGACCGCACCAGTCTGCTGGGCACCGGGGGCACGCCGATTGATACGTCTTTCTTCGTGGCCATCGTTTTGGCGCTGTTCGCGATCTTGTTCGGTACCCGCCATGCGGACGCCACCGAGCACCAAGAAGGCATGATGGTGGCCATCGCCACCGAATCGATCGTTAAGCTGGTGGCATTTTTAGCAGCCGGTATTGCGGTTGTTTTTTTCATATTTGACGGACCATCCGATCTCATTGCCCAAGCCGCCGCATCAGAGTTCATTCGCTCCAATCTGTTGGTCGGGGTCAATCCAGGCACATTTTTGATCTTCTCATTACTGAGTTTTTGTGCGTTCGTTTTACTGCCCCGGCAATTTCACGTGGGCGTGGTGGAAAACCGTAACGCGCAGGAATTGAAGACGGCCCGTTGGCTGTTTCCCGCCTACCTGATCCTGATCAATCTGTTCGTCGTACCCGTCGCCTTGGCCGGCTTGCTGACATTTGGGCGCAGCGTCGATGCTGACGCTTATGTGCTCGCGCTGCCGCTTTCGAACGACATGCCGGCGCTTGCGTTCGTGATCTTTTTGGGCGGCCTGTCGGCTGCCACGGCCATGGTGATCGTAGCGAGCGTTGCGCTGTCGATCATGATTTCCAACAACCTCATCCTGCCGCTCATTCTAGGCGGGGAGCGGAGGCTCGGTCGTTTTTCGGTGCGGGACAAGCCGTGGAGTGGATGGGGCAGCGGTCGCGACATGGCCCCGGTGCTGTTGAACATCCGGCGCACCGCGATCCTCGGCGTGCTGACTCTGGCTTATGCCTACTTTCAAGCGGCGGGCGATTCGGCTGCCTTGGCACAGATCGGACTGTTGAGTTTCGTTGCGGTCGCACAATTTGCTCCGGCATTTTTCATGGGGTTTTTCTGGCGCGACGGCACAGCACGGGGGGCGCTGGCCGGTATGAGTGCCGGGTTTGCCGCTTGGACCTACACGCTGTTTTTGCCAACACTGCTCGGCCCTGAAAGCACTCTCATGGTGGATGGACCTATGGGAATGGCGTTCTTTAAGCCGTATGAACTTTTTTACACCAGTCTTGACCCGATCACCCACGGCGTTTTGGTCAGCCTCGGTCTCAACGCACTGGTTTACTGGGCGGTTTCCAGGCTGCGTTCGCCCAGTACGATCGAGCGCATGCAGGCCAACGCGTTTTGGTTTTTTGGCAATCATCGGCAGGACTATGCGTCTGGCCAGTCCAATGAGATAACCGTCGCCGACCTGCGGCACACAATCGCAAACTACCTTGGACACGCGCGCTCCAAAAAGGCGCTCGACACCTACTTTGATGATGTCGGCGCTGTGTTGGAGACCCGTGACCGCGCGACGGATGATCTGATCCGTTACACCGAACAAGTTTTGGCCAGCGCCATCGGCGGCGCGTCTGCGCGGTTGGTCGTGTCCTTGCTGTTACAACGCACCGAAACAGTGCCGGAAACTACAATTAAGTTGCTGGACGATGCCTCCAGCGCCCTGCGCTACAACCACGAACTGCTGCAAACCGCCCTCGATCAGGTTGAGCAGGGCATCAGCGTTTTCGATCACAATTTCAAATTGTCGAGTTGGAACCGCCAATTCCGATTGCTGTTGGAACTGCCAATTGAATTGGGCCAATCCGGCACAAGGTTGAGCGACCTTGCGGCTGCCATCGGAGAACGGGCGTCCTACACCTCCGCGCCCAATAATGACCTCGTAAAGCTGTTGCTTGATACGTCTGCCCCGACCTATCTGACGGTCAACCGCACCAATCGGATCATCGAAGTGCAGACCCGGACCGTGCCGGATGGCGGCGTGGTGATTTCCTGGAACGATATGACGGAACGGGCCACTGCCGCCCGCGCGCTCCAGATCGCCAATGAAAGCCTTGAACGGCGGGTTAACGAACGAACCGAGGAACTGACCCGTTTAAACTCCGATCTCGCCAAGGCACACCAAACGGCGGAGACCGCGAATCTGGGTAAAACGCGGTTCCTGGCCGCTGTGGGCCATGACATTTTGCAGCCACTGAATGCCGCACGGCTTTACACATCCAGCCTTGTGGAGCGGTTGGACGAAGAAACCATGACTGGGCTCGCCAAGAACATCGACAATTCATTGGAGTCGGTGGAAGAAATATTGGGGTCCGTGCTCGCCATTTCACGGCTGGATGCCGGGGCGTTGACGCCCAACATTGCAGAGTTCAGCGTTGATCGCCTGTTCCAAAAACTCAAAGTGGATTTCAACCCGATTGCGCAATCGAAAGGGCTGACACTTGATATTCGGGCCAATGCTTTTTCCGTGCGTTCGGACTACGCTTTGCTGCGCCGGTTGCTGCAAAACCTTGTCTCCAACGCCATCAAATACACGGATAAAGGCACGGTGACCGTGGATGCGGCCGTGAAGACAAACCGACTGGTGTTCACCGTGACTGACACGGGCCATGGGATCGCCGATGATGATCGCGATGCGATCTTTGAGGAATTCCGCCGTCTTGATGCGGGTAAGGATGTAGCCGGCGGGCTAGGACTGGGGCTGTCCATCGTCAAACGCATTGCGGACACACTGGACCATCCCTTAAGTTTTTCGTCGCGCCCGGGGGAAGGGTCCACCTTCTCCGTCTCCGTGCCACTTAGCCTACAGGTCTCGGTGACCGAAGACGTGCCTGAGACATTGCAAGCCAAGGCACGCAAACCGGTGCCCGTGCGGGTTTTATGCGTCGATAACGAGCCACGCATTCTCGATGGTATGCGGGCCTTGCTCGAAGGATGGGGGTGCGATGTGACGACCTTTGGTGGTTCCGATGGGCTTGTGGAGCAGTTGGACACCATCCGGCCCGAAATTATCCTGGCAGACTACCACCTGGACACCGAAACCGGATTGGACGTCATTGCCGAAGTTCGAGCTCATTTGGGATCGGATCTGGCAGCGGTTTTGATCACGGCTGATCGCAGCGCGAGTGTTCGCAAAATGGCGCAAGCGGCTGACGTCACGATGCTCAACAAGCCCCTCAAGCCGGCTGCGTTGCGGGCTCTGGTGCGTCAGACCATGCGCCGGGGCGTGGCCGGGGAAACGGTCGCTGCTGAGTGATTGGGACCCAACTGCTATGAAGCAGAAGCGCTAGAAAGTGCCTTGTGAGGGAATTGCCTCTGCGCCCAATTTGCCCAGAGCGATGACGGCCTGCGTGCGGCTGTCAACGTTGAGCTTTTGCAAGACTGCGGACACATGCGCTTTGACAGTCGCCTCCGATACGGACAGTTCATAGGCGATCTGTTTGTTCAACAGGCCTTGCGCGATCATGGACAAAACGCGGGTCTGTTGCGGTGTCAGAGTCTCCAAGCGCTTGATCAGATCGGAGACTTCGGGATCGGCTTCCGCTCCAATTTCCATGTCTTCGGGACGCCAAACATCCCCTTGCAAAACGCTCGAAATCGCTTCGCGAATGGTGTCGATGCTGGCCGATTTGGGAACAAAACCGGAGGCGCCCAACTCGATCGCGCGGCGCACGGTGGCTGGATCATCATTGGCGGACACGATCACCACCGGCATGGTGGGGTGCTCCGCCCGCAGGGCCAGTAAGCCGGAAAATCCACTCACGCCTGGCATGGACAGGTCCAGCAAGATCAGATCGAAATCGCCGTCCGTGTTCAACAGCGCTTTTAATTCGTTGAAATTACCGGCCTCCAAGATGCCCACCGGTCCAATACCTTGCGGGCCCACGTCCAGACTGCCGGAAAGCGCCTGACGCATGGCTCCCCGAAACAAGGGATGATCATCCACGATGACCAGCGTTGCTACTGCCTGTTGTGCTTGAGCGGTGGCCATCATTTTTCACAGTACCTTCATGCGAACCTTTTGCCTCATGGTGGCTCCGCTAACGCCGCTATGTCCATGCCACATTATGCTAAGATCAGTTCGGCCCGGTGGCAAAGCCTCGCCGCATTTGCCGTACCGTAGTTTGCACTTTTGCCGCTTTGGCGGCACAAGCGATATCCATGCGCATTGAGGGATAGATGTCATGAAAAACCGTTGGTGGGGCTCGCTGTCATGGTGGGCCAAAACCTGCTGGGTCAGCGCAGGCTTCGTCACGCTGATGCTCGTCGTTTCGTTGGCCGTTTTGCGCTTCGCGACAGCCGGTCCCGCAGGTTCATTGCCCGGTTTCACGGTCCCGCTTACCCATGCGCTGTTTCCTTTGTTTGTCGTTGTATTGCTTACCACGTTTGCCCGTGTGCATTCCAATTTGAGCGTACGGCGCAGCGGGCGGGATGGGCACGGCGG
>JBCBYZ010000119.1:0-10224 GCA_039815595.1 Pseudomonadota bacterium
CGATAGGTTATAGACGACGTCCTTCGGCTTAATGACAATCTGCGTGAAGTCAGCCGGCTTGGTCACATCGAGGTGGACCCAGTCCGCCTTTCCATAGTGCTCGCACGCACCCTTGGCGATGTCTGCCACAAGAACCTCATGGCCTTCACTGACCAGCTTTGCTGCCAAAACGCGCCCGACGAAGCCATCTCCGCCAAAGATTATGTGTTTCATGTTTGGTGTTCCTTCAAATCAGGTGCGTTCAGCGGGGCGTGATCTGCTGACGGGTAGGATGCATGTGCAAGTGTTGGGCTGGATTGGATGTTGCGCGAACCGTGACGGGCGGACGCGCTTAAAACAGTGGTGTCTTTGGCTTCCGTGGCCCCATGTGCGCTGTCTCTGATGCCGCTCTGTGCGATCAACACCGTGCCAGCGCATATCAGCGCGATACCCGCGATGCGCCACAGGTTCAGATCTTCGGCAAACAACCACCAAGCTGCGACGGCGACTGCCACGTAGGCGAGGCTCAAAAATGGGTATGCGAAGGACAGTTCGACCTTGGACAGCACGTAGAGGTGCGAGGCCATCGAAATCACAAATGTGCATAGGCCGAAGAACACCCACGGGTGAAAGACGATCTTCAAAACCATGGTGATGGCCGACAGCGCCGTGAACGCGCCGGGCGATGCAACTGGGCCAAGCGTCATCATGCCCTGTTTGAGCATGATTTGAGCAGCGGCGTTGGTGAACACCGTAAACAAAATAAAGGGCAGATATGTCATGACACTTCCCGGCTTTTTGGGCGTTTCGCCGATGCGGATGACGTTACGTCGTGTGTATGAATTCGGCCTTGCGGCGCGTGGTTAACCGGCTCCTTTTCAAGGAGCGGTGCCAGTGGTGGCGCGATGATTTTGACGGGCTTGGTTACCCGTTTCCAAAAATTGGAAAGGAAAGCCGGGTCGCGCAACTCTTCTAGCTCTTCCCAGTTTTGGAAGCCCCGTTGGAAGGTTTCCGCGCTCATGCGCGCGTCTTTGTATGGGTTTATGCGTCCGCCATGTTGGCGCACCACATCGTCCAGCCGGTTAAGCAGATCGCGTGTCGCCTCGCCCCGGTTTGGAAAGTCGAGAGTGAGGGTGAAACCCGGTGCCGGGAAGGATAGCAAACCGGGGGAGGTTAGATTGCCGAATTTTTTCAGCACGGTCAGGAATGAACCTTGCCCTGCATTTTGCGCCGCCCGTAACATGGTCTCGACAGCCGCAGGCGCGGTATCTTGAGGCAGCACGCATTGGTGTTGGTACAGTCCCTTCGGTCCATAGAGACGGTTCCAATGCTTCACCGCATCAAGCGGAAAAAAGAAGCTGTTTGCGCCCACAACCTGTGCCTCGGTCCTGGCTGCGTTGGTGCGGAAATAGAGTTCATTGAACGCGCGTAGTGCAGGCCCGGCCACCAACGGAACGGGAGGTGTAAAGGGCACAGAGAGTTGGCGTGCGTTGTTGGGCGCTTCGTCTTGGCGTGCGCTTTCCACGTGTTTGCCCGTGATTAATATTCCGCGGCCAAAGCGTTTGCCGCTGGCCAGTGAGTCGATCCAAGCGACACAGTATTCGTGCTCCGCTTCAGCCTCGTCCACGCTACCGAAAAACTCACCTAGGGTCTTAAAGGGGCGGTTTTGCGTTTTGATCTGGTGGGACGGCACTGGCAACAACTGCAATTCTACTTTGCCGATAAAGCCTGTGAGACCCAGCCCGCCAATGGTGGCGCGAAACAGATGTGCGTTTTCGCTGGGGCTGCACCAGACTTGCCCCTCTTGGGATCGTGTCAGTTCGAAGCCCAAAACATGGCGGCCAAACGTGCCTTGGTGGGCGTGGTTTTTGCCGTGAATGTCGTTTGCGACTGCACCGCCTAACGTGACGAATTTTGTGCCAGGTAGAACCGGTGGGAACCAGTTCGTTCCAGCGGTCAGCTCTAAAACGTCCTTCAGCAGCACGCCCGAGCCCGCACACAAGCGGCCTGTTGTCCGATCAAATTCGATGGGCGCGTGTTGATCGTTCGCAAGCAAAAGTGTGCCGTCATCGCAGTGGCATGAATCGCCATAGGAACGCCCATTGCCAAAGGGGAGGACCGGGCCCGTGTCGTTTTTCAACGCATGACTGTCAAAAGCTCTTGCGGCGCGCCGCTTGCGGGCAAGGCGTCCCCAACTGTCCGTGTTGAGCGTTTTTGGTGTGGTGTGCATGACGTGCCGCCTCACAAAATCTGTGAAAGGAACATGATCAGCGCACCGGCTGCGATCATGATTTGGCTGCGCCAGTCGGTCATCATGAAGACAACCGGGTCGTCATGCATCTCGCCGCGCCGGGCGAGGATCCAGATGCGCATTAAGATGTAGAGCACCAGCGGGCATACAAGCCAGATGGCTTGGGGATGACTGTAATTGGCGACCACCTGAGGTGAGTCGATAAACAGCGCCAACACCACAACGGCTGCAAAACCTGCTGCCATGCCACCTTGGCTGAGGGTTTCCAAATCAGACGGTTGATAGCCCCGTCCGGTCGCTTTCCAACCGGCTTGTCCGGACTGCCGCTCCAACTCCACAAAGCGTTTGACCAAGGCCAGGCTAAGGAAAAAGAACATGCAAAAGGCGAGCAGCCACGTCGATACAATGCCTTCGATGGCTGCGGATCCGGCCAACACGCGGATGGTGAACAGCCCGGCCAGCGTCAGCACGTCGATGAGCAAAAGGCGTTTGAGATAGAATGAATAGGCGCAAGTGACCGCGTAATAGAGGGCGAGCACGGCCATGAATTTCAACGGCAGGGTGGCCGCCAAAGCGAAGGCTGCGATCAGCAAACAGACGCTGGCCAGAGCGACGTGATGCACTTGCAAACGGCCTGCGGCCAAGGGGCGGTGCATTTTGCTGGCGTGTTTTCGGTCCACTGGAATGTCCAGTAAATCGTTGAGCAGATAGACCGACGACGCGCACAGGCTGAACGACAGGAAGGCGATGCCCAACGTCCAAATGGTGGACACATCGAAGAAGCGCACGCCCAAGATGGCGGAGACGAACAGAAGCGTGTTTTTCAGCCATTGGTGAACGCGCATGGCCTTGAGCCAAGCCTTGAGGCGGTCGCCGTAACCGAGATCAACTTGTAGCGTTCGGGCACCAGTAGCAGTCGCGTAGCGACCCGCGGCCCTCTCGCCGGGCACCACCAGTGCTTCGCGGGCATCTTCCCACACGGCGATGTCGGCTTTGCTATTGCCAATGTAATCGTAGCCGCGTTTGCCGAACCGCTCACTGAGCTTGTTGGCCTTTGTGCGGGCGCTTAAGTTGATTTGACCATCGCTGGCTTCCACGCTGTCAAACACACCCAAATGCTTCGCAACGGCGTTTGCCCATTCTGTCGGGCTGGCAGTTGCCAGCACCACGGGACGACCCTGAGAACGGGCATTTCCAATTTCTTCCAAGACCGATGAATTGTAGGGCAGCGTCTCGGCATCGGGCGTGACGTGTTGCGTAATCTGAGCTTTCAGATGGGCTTTGCCCTTTAGCAACCATAGTGGCAGGAAAAACAGATAAAACGCATTGAGACGCAAAAGCAAAAACACCGCCTCGTGCAGCAGATCCGTCCGGACCAAAGTGCCGTCCAGATCGACGCAGAGCGGCGTGGTTGCCGTTTCTTGTGTCAACGCAATGTTCAAAAGAGTCCCCGAGGTCCCGCACTTTTCCGAGCGTGACTATGACGAAGAGGGCTTCAGGTTTGGTTGCAATTTGTCGATAAAATCGCGTCTAGATTGCAACCGTTTGTTCACCATGTCCGCCGCCCGCGCTCTGCTCTCCATGCGCACGGCAGAAAAGCACAGGGGACGGCGTCGCGGGCTATGCTTGGGATGTCGCAAACGCATTGGGGGTTGGCCGTTTGTGGCGCTGTATGGTTTGGTAAAGCGCCGCGCTGGTTGTGCGTGGTTCATGGTATTTTTGTGAGGCTGGGTTTATGAAAACGTCTGCACGGGCTGTGGTCATCGGGGGCGGTGTTGTGGGCGTTTCCACGCTTTACCATTTGGCAAAAAAGGGTTGGACGGACAGTGTCTTGCTGGAGCGCAAGGAGCTTACATCCGGTTCCACCTGGCACGCGGCGGGCCTTCTTCCGCTGTTTAACATGTCCTACTCGGTGGGGCAGGTTCACAAATACTCGGTCAAGTTTTATCAAGAACTTGCAGAAGAGACCGGCATGGATACCGGCTTTCGCAATGTCTCCAACGTGCGGTTGGCGCGCAGCCAAGACCGCTGGGATGAGTACGATTACTACTGCGGCGTTGCAGAAACCATTGGCATCAATGTCGTTAAATTGACGCCCGAAGAGATCGCCGAGAAATGGCCCTACGTGAACACGGACGGTCTGTTGGGCGCGATCCAGCATCCCGATGATGGCTACATCCAACCGGCTGACCTGACACAGGCGCTGGCTAAAGGCGCGCGGGATCGTGGGGGCACGATTTACCGCAACACAACCGTGACTGCGATTGATCAGCAGCCGGATGGCACATGGATCGTCACCACAGACCAAGGCGAAATCGCCTGCGAGCACGTGATATCTTGTTCGGGCAATTTTGCCCGCAAAACCGGTGAAATGGTGGGCCTGAACGTGCCTGTCATCCCGGTCGAGCACCAATATATCGTCACTGAAGCACATCCCGAAATCAAGAAATTCCGCGATGAGGGTGGGCCCGAACTCTGCGTGCTCCGCGAGAGTGATTCCGCTTGGTACATGCGCGAAGAGGCGCACGGTCTCATTCTTGGACCGTATGAGAAGGGCGCGCCGTGTTGCTATGTCGACGGGCCGGATGACGAGAGCGAGTACGAATTGTTCCAGGAAGATTTGGAACGGTTGATGCCGCATATCGAGACGGCGGTGGAGCGCGTGCCGTATTTTGGCGAAGCCGGGATCAAGAAGGTCTATAATGGGGCCATCGCCTATACGCCGGACGGCAACCCGATCATTGGGCCAGCGGCGGGCCTAAAAGGCTTTTGGCTTAACGAAGGCCATTCCTTTGGTATCACTGCCGCCGGTGGAGCCGGTTGGCAATTGGCGGAATGGATTGTCGATGGCGAACCAACCATAGATATGATGGGCGTCGATCCTCGCCGCTACGGCCCTTATGCCACGGAAGGCTATCTGCGGGAAAAGAACGAGGAAGCTTATTCCAACGTCTTCACACTGCACTTTCCCGATGAAGAGCGCGCTGCCGCCCGTCCCTTGAAAACCACGCCATCCTACGAACGCCAAAAGGCGCTGGGAGCCGTGTTCGGCGGCGTCTACGGTTGGGAGCGCGCCAACTGGTACGCGCCGGAAGGCTATGAGTTGCCCGCTTCGGAAATTGGGGTCGGAGCGGATGTTCTGGTGAATGAGAACCATGCGCCCGCCGACTATACCGGGCGTGTCCGTGAAAAATGGTCGTTCCGCCGTTCCAACTATTTTGAGCACGTTGGCAATGAAGTGAAGGCTGTCACAGGTTCCTGCGGTCTGCTGGACATGTCCGCCTTTGCCAAGATGGAGGTCTCAGGACCCGGCGCACGGGATTGGTTGGAATCGATTTTTGCCAACACAATCCCCAAGAAACGCGGACGCATCGCGCTTTGTCATGTCTTGACCAGCAAGGGCGGGGTGCAGAGTGAGTTTACGGTCTACGAATGGAAGCCTGGTAAGTTCTATCTGGTGTCCGCCGGCGCTTATGAAACCCACGACCACGATGTGCTTTTCCGCCATCTGCCGGACGATGGTTCGGTGACGGTCAAGCCCATCACGCAGATGCACGGCGTGTTGGTTCTGGCCGGTCCAAACAGCCGCAAGGTGCTGGAAAAGCTGACGCGCACATCGCTGAAGAACGCTGATTTTGGTTGGCTATCGGGCAAAGAGATTTCACTCGGCACAGCCACGGCGCACGCTCTGCGCGTGAATTTCGTGGGTGAACTTGGCTGGGAGTTGCACCACCCCATTGAACAGCAAAACCAGATTTGGGATCTGCTGATGGAAGCGGGTGCTGAATTTGGCATCAAGCCGTTTGGCATCCGGGCCATGACTGCTATGGCCATAGAAAAATCCTACCGCCTTATTCCGCGCGAATTATCGATTGAATATTCGGCCTATGAGAGCGGGCTGGACCGGTTCATCAAACCGGCGAAAGACTTTGTGGGCAAAGAAGCGTTGATGGCCCGCCACGCCGCCGGGGACGCTTGGAAGTTCGTCACGCTGGAATTGCACGACGTCGTGGATAATGATGCCCGAGGGTCAGAGGCCGTCTACAAAGACGGCACGCTGATCGGTCGTGCAACACATGGAACGTGGGGCTATCGCGTTGGAAAATCCATCGCGTTGGCGATGGTTAAGCCCGGCCAGGAGACGCTCGGCAATGCGCTGGAAATCAAACTGCTGGGCAAACTGCATAAGGCTACTGTGATCGGCGAAAGCCCGTTCGATCCGGACAATGAGCGCTTACGCGCTGACGGGTGAGGAGCGTTAGCAAACAGCCTGTTCTCTAAATTACTTCGCTGCGCTCCGCCCGCTCCTGCTGGGGCGATCGCCCATAAAGCTCGCGGTAGCATTTCGAGAAATGCGACGCTGAAACGAAACCGCAGGCGATGGCCACTTCCACCACCGGCAGCGATGATTGCAGAAAAAGATGCCGTGCGCGGTCGAGGCGGATTTCGAGATAGTAGCGGGCCGGTGAGCGGCCCATATGGTGGCGGAAAAGGCGTTCGATCTGGCGACGGGAGAGACCGGCGTGGTCTGCTATATCGATCAGGGTAAGCGGTTCGGAGAGGTTTGCCTCCATCATCTCGATGATTGAAAGAATGCGCGCGTTCTGCACCCCAAGCCGCGCCCGCAACGGCAGGCGCTGCCGGTCATGCGGACCGCGAACGCGGTCGGTCAGGGCCTGCTCGCACACCGCGTTGATCAGCGCTTCGTCGTGGTCCTCGGCAATCAGCGAGAGCATCATGTCGAGCGCCGCTGTGCCGCCGGCGCAGGTGTAGACATTGCCGTCCACTTCAAACAGATCGGCATAGACATCCGCCTTCGGAAAGGCTTCTGAAAAGCCTGGCAGGTTTTCCCAGTGGATCGCGCAACGCCGGTTGGCCAGCAGTCCCGCCGACGCCAGAATGTGAGCGCCGGTGCACAGACCGCCCACGGCTACACCGCGATTGTGTTCTTCGCGCACCCAGGCGTAGACGGATTTGTTCTGGAACTTTTCGACATTCACACCCGAACAGACGAACAGCATAGAAGGGCGATCTTTGCCCGAGAGCATGCGTCGTTCGTCCTCCAGCGATGTCTGTACGGATACTTCCACGCCGTTGGAAGCGCAGACCGGACCGCCATCAAGACTGGCCAAACGCCATTTATAGCTTTCGTGGGTCAACATGCGGTTGGCGAGCCGCAGGGCTTCGATAGCTGTCGCAAACGCGATCATGGAAAAGTCGGGAACCAAGAAGAACACAAAGCTGCGCTTGAGGTTTTCGTCCTCCCGGAGCGAGCCGTCGGTAGAAGCCGGTTTTTTGAGAGGGCTTTCCGAGATTTGGCGGGTGGTCATGACGTCTCCCCCGGTCGAGAGCTCACGTGGCGCGACCTAGCAAAACGCATTAGCACAGCATGCCGTTGTCGCAAAGAGAACAGATTGGGACATTCGTAGCAGAATGCCGATACATAAATACATTGGTATCCCTGAAACGACCGTTTCTTGTTTCAAGTCCAATTTGGGGTTGGCTTTATAGTTGTATGCCCGTCCACGGCTTCCATCTGCGGCTCTTGTTCACCGGTTCTGATAGCAAGCCATTAGGGAAAATTTGACCAACCTATTTCACCGGGCAGAAACGCGTCGCTGCTAGCCCTGTGGGTTGTATTGGGGCCATGAGAGCGGAAGAGCACATCCATGAAATACGCTTTGGAGATCGATAACCTTCATAAGAGTTTTGACCGTCCCGCCGTGGATGGGCTGAACCTTAAGGTGCGCCGCGGCGAGTTTTACGCTCTTTTGGGACCCAATGGCGCGGGTAAGACCACCACGCTGCGCATGGTGTCCGGGCTGTTGAAGCCGGACAGTGGCGCAATCTCCGTGATGGGTGAGAACGCGCTGGCTGACCCCGTTGCGGCTAAGCGCAAAGTCGCTTGGGTTTCTGATGAGCCGATGATTTATGAAAAGCTGACACCCTATGAATATCTCGAATTCGTGTCGGGTCTCTGGGGTGTGCCTTCGAATGTTGCGGAAGAGCGGTCGCGCAATCTGGTGGAATGGCTTGGTCTGGGCGCACACGCGACTGAACGTTGCGGCGGGTTTTCTAAGGGTATGCGTCAGAAAGTGGCCTTGGCCGGCGCATTGGTCCACCAGCCCGATCTCATAATTCTCGATGAGCCTTTGACTGGTCTCGATGCCGGGTCAGCCCGTATCGTCAAAAACGTGCTTTTGGATCATGTCCGTCAGGGCACAACTATCATCATGACGACGCACATCCTCGAAGTTGCCGAGCGCATGGCGCAGCGGATCGGAGTGATTGCCCATGGCCGTCTGGTGGCTGAAGGCACATTTGATGAATTGAAAGGCCGGTCCGCCAAGGGTGCGGATACGCTCGAAGAGGTGTTTCTCGATCTGGTGAAGGAAGATGAAACCTTCGCTGAAGGGCTAGCAGCATGAGCGCCGCCGCCACCAGTTCACTTGCTTGGTTCGGTGCCCATGAGGCACGGCTGATCTGGCGGGATTTTCTGTCCATGATGACGGGGGGCAAACCGCAACGACGCATTGCGGCCTTTGTCGTTGTTATGGTCATTGCCGTTGGTCTGCACATGCTGGCCTCGCATTTGCTCAGCCCCGCGCTGTTGGGTGGTGTGGTGGCGAACAAACCTGTTCTGTTGTTCGTCAGCGGTGGTTTGGTGATGTTTTTCTCGCTGATGTTTTCTCAAGCGATTGAGGCCGTTACCCGAGCCTATTACGCACGGTCTGATTTGGACTTGATCCTGTCGTCGCCTGCACCTGCGGACCGGTTGTTTGCCGTCCGCTCGGCTGTTTTGACGGTGCAAACGATCTTGCTGTCCTTCGTGATCGCATCACCCATTATCAATGTGATGATCTGGCAGGATGGTGCTCATTGGCTCGCCGCCTATCTGGTTTTGGCGGGTATGGGGGCTGTGGCCACATCGCTGTCCGTCTTGTTGACGCTCTTCCTGTTTCGCACTGTTGGCCCCCAGCGCACCCGTCTCATCGCACAGATTATTGCAGCCGTTGTGGGCGCTGGCTTTGTGATCGCTTTGCAGGGTGTAGCGATCTTGCTGGGGGAGGGTATTTCGCGCTTTTCGCTCTTCTCATCGCCGGAAACGGTTGCTGCCATGCCCGAACTCTCAAGCCCGCTTTGGCTGCTGGGCAAGGCGGCTATGGGTGAGCTGCCTGCTCTGCTCACGGTATTGGTCGCTGCTTTTGCTTTGTGGATAGTCGTGATGGTGACATCTTCGCGCCGGTTCGCACGCGACGTGATGCGGACGGTGGGCATGAACGCACCGACGGTCAAAGCGGCTGCATTTGCAGGCTTCAAGCGCGGTTCAAACTTTCGCTCCGCCATGCGCCGAAAGGAGTTCATGCTTCTGAAGCGCGATCCGTGGCTCATTTCGCAGTCTCTCCAGCAGATCCTTTACCTCGTGCCGCCCGCGCTCTTGCTCTGGGTCAACTATGCCGATTCCAAGGGCGTGTTTTTCGTCATCGTTCCAGTCATCGTCATGGCCACGGGCCAACTGGCGGGTGGTCTGGCTTGGATCACGATTTCGGGTGAAGATGCGCATGAGTTGATCGACACCGCGCCCTTGCGCACGCGCGACGTACTGCGCGCCAAGGTGGAGGCGGTCTTGTGTGTCATCGCCATGGTGGTGCTGCCGTTCGCGGCCGTCCTGGCCACGTTCTCGGTCAAGGTTGCTTTTATTACCATCGTGGGTGCTGCCATGGCCTCCGCGTCGGCAGTCACGATCCAGCTTTGGTTCCGCAGTCAGGCCAATCGCAGCCTGTTCCGCCGTCGCCAGGTGTCTTCTCGCACCGCCACTCTTTGTGAGGCCTTCGTTGCAATCTTGTGGGCGTTGGCTTCCGCAGTCGCAATTGCGCAGTACAGTTTCGCACTCGTGCCTGCGGTTTTCGTCGCCATGGTGATGGCGCTGGCTTGGTTCCTCAGCCCGCCAAGGCAGGCGTGAGCCTCCTTACTTTGGTGGCCTGCAGTTAAGC
>JBCBYZ010000161.1:0-6215 GCA_039815595.1 Pseudomonadota bacterium
GAGAAGAACCCCAATGCGACAACGCCGAGCGGCAGCACCAAGGGACCGTGGTTCCGCCGAGATCCGCGTGTCCTTAAGCAGTTGGCAAAAGACGGTCACTTCGGGCTGGGTCTTGAGGTTGATCAGCAGTACATCCTCGACAACGAGTGATGACCAACCTCTCCGCGCGGTTTGGCGTCCCCTTCCTGGTTCTCATTTTCGGCCTGTTAGCCGGAGGCGCATTCGCCTGGTGGAGTGCTCCTGTTGCCGCGGATCGTGTCGCGCTTGCCAAGGCCTCAAAGGCGCAAACACCACGGGTGGTGGCCTTTGATCCTGCCAAAGACAACACGCCGGGTTTTCCCTCCCCCAAATCCGGCGACTTCTCGCTGATCGATCAGAACGGCGAACCGCGCAGTTCCAAAGACCCGGACGGGCGCTATCAATTACTGTTTTTTGGCTATGCGAAATGCAAAGCCATCTGTTCCGTCGCCCTGCCCAATATGGCGCAAGCGACAGACCTGTTGATCGGCCTGGGCCATACGATCACGCCTGTGCTGGTCACAGTTGACCCCGAGCGAGACACGGTGGCCGCACTTAAAACCGCCGCGCCCAAGATGCACCCAAGGATGGTGGGCTTGACCGGCAAAGTGCCGGACCTTGAAGCGGCTTACGATGCCTTTGGTATCACTAGGACATTCGTCTTCGACCATCCCGACGAAGGGGCTGTCTATACGCACGGGTCCATGATCTATCTGCTCGGGCCGGACGGTGCCTTCAAAACCCTGTTTCCACCCATCACCAATCCTGTGCGGATTGCAGAATTGGTGGCAGCTTACATTGCGCAGAATGCCGGTTGAAACGTCGTTATCCAATCTGTCACGTTGGCTTGATGTTCGCCTAAGCTTACCGACGGGACTGATGACAAATGGAAGACCTAGCTGAAGACATAAGACCGGCTGTCTCCTCAGTTTTGACGGGCGATGAGTTCGAACGCTGGTACTGGTCGGTGGCTCAACTCCATCAGTTTTGCGAGGCAATGGGGCTTTCTGCACGCGGTTTGAAATCAGAGCTTAGAGAGCGCGTAGCCTTCGCGCTTCGCAACCCCGGTGCGCTACCCCCCAAAACGGCTTCCACCCGTCGCAAGAGCAGTTTTTCGTGGTCCAAAGCCACTTTGACTAGAGATACCGTGATTACCGATACGATCTCCTTTGGACCCAATGTGCGTCGCTTTTTTGGCGCCGCCATCGGGCCAAAATTTGTTTGCCACTCCGACTTTATGGATTGGATGAAAGCCAATACGGGACTGACACTCGCCGACGGTATTGCGGCGTGGCACATTCTTGAGGAGCGAAAGTCGGACCCATCGTTTCGCCGCGAAATCGCAGAGTGCAACAATTATCTGCAATATCTTCGCGATCTGCGGGATGCGCATCCGACCCTGTCTCTCGACGAGGCGAAGCAGTGCTGGGATGCAAAAAAGATTAGGCCTGCACAAGAGGGGCTTGTGGTCTACGAGCCATCGGACATGCGCTTCCTCTAGACTTTCACAGCTCCAAGCTCAGCTTGGCCACAAGGCGGCAGGACCAAGTCACAACTTGTCTTCTCTGAAATTTTGGAAGACCCTGACGTTGGGGGCAATAGGCGCAGATAGTGGTCTACGCGTCCGCGCGCCGGATTTGGGAGAACTTTCATGCGCATGCACATTTCACTGGCGATTCTCTTCACCGCTCTTTTCACGCTTCCCGCCCTTGCCGGTCCGGAAGGACGCTACACTGTTGAAGGCACGGACCCGGGCAGCGGTGGCACCTATCGTGGTACTGTCACTGTGGAGCGGACCGGGGCAACCTACGCAGTGTTGTGGAACGTCGGCGGCACGGAATATCTCGGAACCGGACTGGGGGCGGCCAACGTAAACGGCACACCCACCATGGGACCGGCGTCCGATCAAGATACTGCCATCGCAATCTCTTATGTCGCTCAAGGATCTTTTGGCCTGACGTTTTATGTCGAGCAACCCAATGGCCAATGGCAGGGTATTTGGACTTATGGCGGTTCCAAGAGCATTGGCACCGAGGTTTGGACGCCCGCCGACTAAGATATTGAGCGATGATTGATCACATCACTTTCGGAGTGACAGACTTCTCGCGCTCGAGCGCGTTTTACGATGCGGCTTTTGCGCCGCTCGGTGTCACCCGCCTGTTTGATGTTCCGCAAGAACACACAAACGGCGTGCAGGTGTCAGGATACGGGGATGAGCGCCCCTGGTTCTGGATAGCGGAGGAGAGAGCGACCACCGGAATGCTGCACATCGCCTTGCAGGCCAAGAACCAAGCAGAGGTGGACGCGTTTTACGCCGCCGCGATAAAAGCTGGCGGAGCAGACAATGGCGCGCCGGGTTTCCGTCACCACTATTCGCAGGGCTATTACGCTGCCTTCGTTCTAGATCTGGACGGGCACAATATCGAAGCGGTTTGCCATACGTTAGCGGCTTCGTAGCGGCAAGCGTCGCAATTCAACCAAGATCAAACAGCATGACTTGGCCGTCGGAGAGTGCCTTAACGGTGCAGACCTCTTGGCCTGAAAACTGCAAGCCGTCTCCGGCGCTGAGCTTTTCGCCTTCTATCTCCACCATGCCGCCGATGATTTGCAGGAAGCCGTGACGGCCTGTGGCAAACGTGTGTGCCACGGTGTCACCGTCGGATAGGTTGGCGAGATAGACGCGGGCGCCGGAATGGAGCGGGACAGCGGACAGGGTTTCGACCTCGCTGTCCGGCCCGGCGATCAAACCGAAACGGCTGTTTGTGGTTTCATTAGAGTAAGCCAATTGCGCGTAACGCGGTGCCACGTTTTGCGCCTCCGGGATGATCCAGATTTGCAGAAAATGCACCGGATCAGTGGCGGACGCATTCATCTCCGAATGGCGAATACCGCTGCCGGCGGACATCATCTGGATTTCGCCGGGGACGATAACCGAACCGTTGCCGATGGAATCTTCGTGTCGCAGGCTGCCAGACACCACGAATGTGAGAATGTCCATATTGGCGTGTTCGTGGGTGCCAAAGCCTGCTCCGCCGATCACCCTGTCTTCGTTGATGACCCTCAGCCCGCGATGGCCCATGCGGTGTGGATCGCTGAAGCCACCGAATGAGAACGTGTGGAAGCTGTCGAGCCACCCCATATTGGTGTGCCCGCGCATGGCCTTTTCGTGCAGCAGCGCCATGGTTCAAGCCCCTTTCGGCAGGGGGATGAACTCGGCTTTGTCGTCCGGCGGCAATTGGAACCTTCCATGTTCCCAATCACCCGCACGCCAGGCTTCCTTGGCGGCTTCGATCTTTTCTTTCGATGAGGCCACGAAGTTCCACCAAATGTGGCGCGGCCCGTTCAGGGTTTCGCCGCCCAGCGCCATCAAGCGCGCGCCTGCTACCCCAGCGGTGACGGTGATGGCGTCACCGGGGCGGAAGACCATCATCTGTCCGGCTTCGAACGTATCTCCGGCCACCTCAATGGACCCTTGGGTGACGTATAAACCACGGTCTTCGTGGTCGTCTGGCAAAGGCAATTGGGCACCGGCTTCCAGCACCACGTCGGCGTAAAACATCTCGGTGAAGGTTTTCGTTGGTGCCCGTTCGCCCCATGCGTTGCCGATGATAAGGCGCACCTGTTTGCCCTCGCCTTCGAGATACGGCAAAGCCCCCTCCGCATGATGCTCAAAACCCGCGTCGGTTTCTTCAGCATGTTCCGGCAAGGCGACCCATGTCTGAATGCCAAACAAGTTGCTGGGGCCTTTGCGGGTTTCCTCGCTGGTGCGCTCAGAATGGGTGACTCCGTTGCCAGCAATCATCCAATTCACCTCCCCGGGATAGATCATCTGGTTTGTGCCCAGCGAATCGCGATGCTGGAACTCACCTTGGTAAAGGTAAGTCACCGTGGCCAAGCCAATGTGCGGGTGGGGCCGCACATCGATACCCTCCTGGGTGATAAATTCCGCCGGTCCCATTTGGTCGAAAAACACGAACGGACCCACCATCTTGCGCTCGATGGAAGGCAAGGCACGCCGGACCTCAAACCCGCCTAAGTCGCGGGCGCGGGGTATGATCAGCGTTTCAATGGCATCCATGCTGCCCGCATCGGGGCATTGGGGTTCTATGGCGGGATTCCAACTCACGGGGGTTACCTTTCACGGTCAAGAGACGTCTTCGCCAAGGTAAGTGATAAAACGACCGGAGCAAGCCAACGTGAAGATGCAGCCATGTGTGTTCCGTTTTGCAAAACTGCGGTGCTGCAAGAGACGGTGAGGGTTTCTAGTCCGCCTCGCGCATCAAGCGGGTGACTGTCTCGATCTCACTGCCCATGCGGGCCGCGTCCACACCATCCGCCGCGCCCATACGAGCCTCGTCCGGCTTGTTTTGCGAGAGCTTCCATGTGCCGTTGATTTCGGTGACATCCATCGCAATGGGTACGATCTGGCGTTGCATCCGAGTGTAGACGTCCTGATCCATCTTATCGATCACCCAGGGTTTCTTACCGTCTAGCCGCTTCTCCATACCTGCGGACAGGCGTTCCAAAATGCCGTGCAACTCGGTTTGATCGAGGACTTTTAACCGTCCGCGCAGATGCACGGCCACATAGTTCCAGGTCGGCACCTGGTCTTCCACACCATACCAGTCCGGTGAGATATACGCATCGCCGCCGGATACGGCGATCACGGCGTCCACCGGCGCTTTTGCCAGTCCAAGAATGGGGTTGGACCGCACCAGATGGGCCTCAACATAAGTGCCATCTTCACTCAATTGAAACGGGATGTGGCTGAGCAGCGGCGCACCATCGACACCGTTTACGGCCAGCATACCGAAACTGCGTGCCCGGGCGAACGCGATGTTGCGGTCCTCCGGCGTTTGGCGGAAGGCGGGGTTGGGATGCATGGCCTTTGGCTCCACGGGCTGACTACACGCTGCGAGGAAGACAGCTACCGCCAAACGAGGGCCCTGTCAGCGGTAAATTGATCACCTCGCCGCCAAGCCCAATGCGGCGTTTGACCTCGTCTCGCCAACAAGCGCAAACCGGATCAGCCATTTGTCACATCGCCGCTCCACTGCTATCGCTGACCGCGTTTCCACGATCCTGCGATAGTGTTTTTCAATGAGCGATCCGGTCGATCTTTTTATCATTGGCGGCGGCGTTAATGGCGTCGGCATCGCGCGGGATGCCGCCGGACGCGGCTACAGTGTGACCCTTTGCGAAGCCGATGATCTGGCCAGCGGCACGTCAAATTGGTCATCCAAGCTGGTGCATGGTGGCGTGCGCTATCTGGAACACTATGAGTTCATGCTGGTGCGCAAGGCGCTGAAAGAACGCGAAGTGCTGTGGTCCGCTGCGCCCCACATCATCAAGCCTATGCGCTTTATTATGCCACACCACAGCGACTTGCGGCCGGCGTGGTTTTTGCGGCTGGGCTTGTTTTTATACGACCACATCGGCGGTCGCAAATTGCTGCCCGCCACCAAGACCGTGAATTTGCGCGACAGCGTTTTTGGCAACCCCCTCAAAGCGATGTTCAAGAAAGGCTTTCAGTATTCCGATTGCCAGGTGGACGACGCGCGCCTTGTGGTTCTCAACGCAATTGACGCCAAGGACAAAGGCGCGACCATCCTGACACGGTCACAATGCGTGTCGGCAAAGCGTGTAGACGGGGTTTGGGAAGTCGAACTCAGGAACGCTATCAGCGGTTCTACCAAGACGTTGCGCGCCCGCATGATCATCAACGCTGCCGGGCCGTGGGTGGACCAAGTGCTCGGCACCGCCTTTGGCCGCAACGACGCCCACAATGTGCGCATGGTGCAGGGCAGCCACCTCGTGGTCGACCGGCTGTTTGAACACGACAACGCTTATATTTTCCAAAACGGCGATGGACGGATCATCTTCGCCATTCCCTTCACTGACGACACGACACTGATCGGCACCACCGATAAGGACTACGAAGACGATCCGCGCGATGCTGCGATTTCGCAAGAGGAGACCGATTATCTGTTGGCCGCGGCGTCGGAGTATTTTGAAAAGCCAGTGACCGCCGATGCCATCCGCTGGACCTATAGCGGTGTGCGTCCTCTCTATGATGACGGCGCGACCGCTGCCCAAGAAGCCACGCGCGACTATATCTTCAAGGAAGATGGTGCTGCGAGGGCTGGTGAAGCGGTTTTGGTCAACATCTTCGGCGGCAAGATCACCACCTACCGCGA